>CAYJBU010000007.1:0-35320 GCA_964368155.1 uncultured Eubacteriales bacterium
CTTGAAGCAGTGAAAGTTTGCTTGTTGAGATATTGTAAAATTCCTCCGTCTGTGGTGAAATTGAAGCTTAGTTTGTAACTTTGCAAAGCTTGATATTTTAGTCCCAGTCTCTTGTTTATCACGTTTTTGCCATATTTACCGTCTCCTAAAATCGGATGTCCGATATGAGCCATGTGCGCCCTGATTTGGTGAGTTCGACCGGTTAATAGTTCTACCTCTAAAAGCGAGCAGTCGTTCTTCTCTTTTAGAACTCTATATTTTGTTAGAATTGTTTTTGTGTTTTTGTTAGGTTTGTCACTGACATAAACTCTGTTTTGCTTTTCATTTTTTTCAAGATATGATTTCAAAGTGGATTCTTTAGTTTTCAAAATTCCGCTTACTAGCAACAGATAGAATTTATCCACTTCTCTGTCTTTAATTTTTTGGTTCATTATTCTCAATGTTTCGGCATTTTTTGCAGCAATTACAATTCCGCATGTGTTGCGGTCAATTCTGTTTACTAAAGAGGGAGAAAAAGCGTTTTCTTCCTTTGGATTATACTCGTTTTTATCAAAAAGATAGTGCCAAATTCGGAATAATAGGCAGTCAAAATGATATGTTTCATCTTGGTGAACAATTAGTCCTGCTGGCTTGTTTATCAGTAATATATTCTCGTCTTCATAAACAATGTCTAAGTTCACAGGGGCAGCAATGAAGTCGTATTCATTAGTTTTTTGAACCAGAAAATCGTCAGGTAAGAAAAGGTATAACTCGTCTCCTAAATTCAATTTTTGAGACGCTTCACAACGTGAACGATTTACTTTTACGTCCTTTTTCCTAATTGCCTTATAAAGTGTGGATTGTGGTAATTTCGGAAAATTTTTCGTCATGAATTTATCTAGTCTTTGACCTGAGTCGTTTGAACTGATAGTAATAATTTTTTTCAATTTCGCATTCCCTCCCTACCTCTTTTAAATGAAAACAGGACTTGAGGCAATGAAAGGACAAGACCCATCGCCATAGCAATGACTACTGCTATTTGAGCTGTGTTTAAAGCAACCGAAAGTGCTTCGTCAGAGTTACCCATGAATAAATTATATCCTGCTGAGTAAATTCCAGCTCCCGGAACAAGTGGGAAAATTCCAGTGATTAAAAAAGTTGTAACGGGAGATTTTTGAATGCAAGAAAAATATCTTGCAACGATTGTTAAAAAAAGTGTTGCCCAAAAAGAAGAAATTACAGTGTTCATGTTAAGCTGAATTAAAATCGAATATACAAACCAGCCTGCGCCTCCTGTAATTCCAGCAAAAATCATGTTTCTTCGAGGTGAATGAAATAAAGCAGAGAATGCATAGCATGCCACGATAGCTAACGCAGTCTCAAGTAATAGTTGTAATATGTCAATCATATGTGGTTTTCCTCCGTATAATATGGCTGATTGGTGAAGCAATAAATTGTAATTTTTATGAAAAGGTAGCCATCACTGCGCCAACGCCAACAGCGATACACACTCCGACGATAATTGCATCTGTGAGACGAATTGTCCCGCTTAAGTGGTCTCCGTTAATAAAATCCCTTATTGCAGTGGTGAGAGCAATTCCCGGAACAAGTCTTATTATCGACCCGATAATGATAATATCAAGTTGACGGCCTAAACCAAATGAAAAGAAAATGAAAGCAAAAAATGCAGCTATTCCGCTTGCAATAATGTTTGTGATGAATTTAGATAAAAAATATTTTTGCGAGATGAGTAGGAACAATTGAACCAGTGCTCCACAGAAAAAAGCGTTGATACAGTCTAAAATCTCGCCCGAGAACAAATAGCAAAAACAGGCACTTCCCAGGGCACAAGCAAAAACCTGCAATAGTGGAGAAGTGTCTTTTATGTTTTCAATTTCAATTATTCTTTTCTCGGCTTCTGTGACAGTAATCAGCCCATTTGTGAGATCTCTTGAAAGCTGGTTGACTTCGGAAATTCTTCCAAAATGAATTGAAAATGAGGGGACATATTTAAGTTTTGCAGAAACGGATTTACCGTCTTTTTCTCCTGAGGCGAAAATCGCGTTCGTTAAAACGTAAACATCGTAGTCCACAATCCCTACTGCTTTTGCGACTAATTCCATCGTTTGCTGAACCCTTCCAATTTCTGCTCCATTTTTAAGTAGAAGTTGACCCATTCTGAATATCAGATTGTGCGCCCTTGATACTTCATTATCTAAGTGTGTGAATTGTTCCATTAATGTTTTTGATGCTCCATTCTTTTAAAGATGTAATGTGTGGGGTCGAATTATATCGGTAAGGCTAAAGACCCAATGCTTGTTTTGCAAGAGAGTCTGCTAAATCATTGTAAGTGTCTCCGGAATGTCCTTTAACTTTTATGAAGTTAACGCAAAGAGTATCTTTGATTTTATCATAGAATTTTTTATAGGAGATAGTCCCTTTTTTATTCGTTTTCCAATCGCCCAAAGCCCATTTTGCGATACCCTCATAGTCATAGTAAATGTCAAGAGCAGGAATGTTGTTATCTATGCAGTGCCTCATTGCACTGACAGCGCCCATTATTTCGCCCGAAACGTTTCGCATTTGCGCTAGTTCTTCGTCGTCGTATTTTTTGCAAAATCTGACTTCGTCCCCTTTGTAGAAAAGGACCATTCCACACGAAAATTCAGTGGTTTTTGGATTGTAGCTACCGTCAACATAAGCAATTGCCTTGTCTGTATGCACTTTTGTTTCTTCTTTTTTTTCTTCTACATATGCTCGTGCTTGTTCTATATCAGTAAAACTTTTGTAAACTGCACCAGAAAAACCATCGACTTGTGCCTTGCATTCTTCCCATGTGGAAAAAATCCCTGCTTTTCTGCCCACTTTTACACAGTATATCTTTTTAGCCATTATTATGACCACCTTTCTTGCGTGCAAAATGAATTATATTGATTATAACATAAATTGGGATTTTTTCAACATGATTTTAATCGCAAAAATCGATAATTTTCACAAAAAAGCAAGTATATACTAAATTTAACAAATTTTTATAGTTATAGATTTAAGTTAAAATAGTAAAGGGGCTTGTGAAATGAAAAAAAGAAGAAAGAAAAAAGAGATAATTCCAAAGGCGGTTTCAGTTGTAATTGTAATGTTGCTTTGTCTTGCTTTTCCTTATTTTTACTCACCAGAGATTAAGATAATAGATGCTTCGCATGATGATTATAGTGAGGAAGTGACGATAGGGAACGATATATGGGAAGTTGAATATGCTTCTGTAGAATATAAATTGGATCAATCATCAGTTTTTTTGCGCTCACATAATAAGGATAGCGAAATGTTAGCACATTTAAGTTCCGGTGAAATTGTAAAATTGTTGGCGATTTATGACGATATGGCAAAAGCTATGAGATATAACAATGAAATAGGGTTCATTGATTTGTACATAATCCCAGAAGAAATAGCTAGGCAATTGCCAAATATCAAACTAGAAGAAGAAACTCCCGATAGTGTTTCAAACATAATTGCACTGTCTCAAAAGGGTGAAACAATAGAAGAAAAACTTGAAATACTAAAGCAAGAATTTCAACATGGGGATTATTGGAATAACAAAATGGTTGATGTTAGCGGTTTGCCACAGGAATGGTCAGCTTCAATCAGCACTCATAATTCATGCTCTCATTCTGTAAATGGATATTCATTTTGCAATGATTACAGTGGGAAAGTTCAGGAGTCGTTTGATGATGCCAGCAGTTCAAGAGATTTGGGATTTGCTTCGATGGTGAGTGATTTCCTTTTTGGGAAAAGTGGTGGTACTCAAAAATTTTTAGATTTTGACAAAGTGAAAATAGGAGATTTAATTAACGACATAACAGAAGAGCATATAATGGTTGTCATTGAGAAAAACGAAGAAAGTGTTAAGGTTTTAGAGGTGAACAGCGATAAAGAGAGTTGCAAAATATCATGGGGCAGAGAGGTCGATATAGATGAGCTTAATAATAAAGAAATAATATATTTAACTAGGCTAACATAATTTGAACAACGCATTAATACACAAAAAGGATTTTACTTAAAACAATTAATTCTTTTATATAAAACGCTGATTTTTAAAAGTAAATATTGCGTTCCTGTAAAAATGGTGTATAATGTTTATATGAGACTATAGAATGGATGGGTTATGCTCTTATATGAACAATGATAATTCTGATAAAAAATATCAGTCATATAAAATTCCCCAAAAAGAAACATTTATTAAGATGTCGATAGAGATTGAAAAAGACAGAGAAACTGCAAAAAAACAGGAAAAACGGTCTAAAGAAATCAATCGAGATATGGGACTTTTTTATGAAATTGAGTACGATGCCTCTCCAATAGAAGGCGTCGGTAAATTTGTGCTCAAATCTCAAAAGATAGAAGCTACTGCAAAAGATGAAATCAAAGAGCGTTTTTATCAAATGAGAGATATTTCAAGAAATCACAGGATTGATTTTGGGTTTAATCAGTTATTTGATATGCATGTGTCGCACAACAGGGCAGTGGTTTTTCATAAACAAGCTGTTTTTATGCAGGATTTTGAAGATGACTATTCAGAAGAAGTTCATTTTTCTTCGTACTTTCCAAACTATCAAATGATGGGTTATGAGCAGTTAAGGTCTTATTTCACTTGGCGAACTCGTGTTAGAAAAGACGAGGTTCGCGATACTTCGCTTTCGTATGCTTTTTTATATATTTATGAGCTGATTAACAACATTGCAGTTGAAAGTCCTCAAGAGGGACTTGAGAAATTGATGAGTTTTTGGAAAGCGTTTCGAGTATATAACAAGGTGATTGATAAGTATGTTGTTCGCTGGTTGAAAGATTATCATATATATTATGAGCTGGGTGAAAGTTTTAAAGAGTTTGTTATGAAAAATAAACTTTCCGAGCATTATTTGAAAATTGTAGATATAAACGAGCACTTCGACTTACTTTGTGTGATTTCTAAATATGATATTAGAAAATCTGTGTTTTTCGTAGATAATCAAAATTTAGTGACGGAGTGTTTTAACTATGTAATTAAAAAGATAAAGAAATTGTTTTTAAAGCATGGAATTCACTTTGATAACTCTATTTTTTCACCGACGAAAAAAATGAGCACGTGGACTCCATTTAAGGACGCGCTATTTTATGATAAAAGAAAACAAAATGACAGGCGAGTAGTGCTGTCACAAAATGAAATATATGTATGCTATGGGAACAAATGGGAATTCAGCTCTGTTTTGACCACAGAGAGTGGAAGACAGTTGATTGGGTATATTATGAAGCAAACAGAGTCTGTTTTAAGAAAACTCAAAAGATATAAATTTCACATCAAAGCCGATGGAACTATGCTTACTCATCCGATTGTAGACCAACTCAATATGATTGGTTTTTCCCTTGAGGATATTGTAAATAAAGCAGTCAATGAATATTATAAAGAAAAGACGAAAATTGTCATAAAAGTTGACCACAACTCGCTTAGTAAAATTCGTGAGGACGCACTGACTACACAGGAGAAGTTGATAGTAGAAGAAGTTGAAATCAAAGCAGCGGTAATGGAACAACCAAAGCCCGAAAAGTCTAAAAAAAGCAAAAAATCCGTTAATAATGAGTGGGAAGCGCTTTATTTGCTTTTGAGCGAAGTGGAAGTGGAAGCTGTTCATGTGTTGTTAGACGGCGGAGACATAAAGAAATTTTCAGATGAAAATGGGATTATGCTTGAAGTTTTGATTGATGGGCTTAATGATAAGGCTATGGATTTTGTTGGCGATAATATAATCGACGATGAGTTTAACATTTATGAAGACTATATTGAGAATGTAAAGGAAATGGTAGGAATATGACGAACGCTGTACCTCTTAGAATTGCAAATATATTGATGAATGCACTCAAAGGAGGAGTTGTCCCAAGAGTGGGGCTTGAATATATAACAGTGGGGAGAACGCAGGAGATAAATGCAATTTTGCACGACATTGAAATGATTGAGCAAGGAAGTGCTTCGTTTCGATTTATTGTTGGAAAATATGGAAGTGGGAAAAGTTTTTTACTGCAAACAATAAGGAATTATGCTACTGCAAAGGGTTTTGTAGTTGTGGACGCCGACTTGTCGCCCGAGAGACGTTTTGCAGGGACAAAGGGACAAGGTTTGGCGACATATAAAGAGCTAATAAAAAATATTTCTACAAAATCAAAACCAGATGGTGGTGCATTGCCTTTGATTTTGGAAAAGTGGATTTCAGGAATTCAAACACAGGTGAAGTCAGAGACTGACGCGCAAGGTGAAGAGTTTGATAATTTGGTTGAAAAACAGATTTTTATCGTTTCAAACTCTTTAGAGGGTATGGTAAATGGCTTTGAGTTTGCAAAAGCCGTTGTCACATACTACAGAGCGTATAAAAGTGATGACGTTGCCTTGAAATCCAATGTTCTAAAATGGTTTAGGGGAGAGTATACCTCGAAAAAAGAAGCAAGAGATGATTTGGGAATAAATTTTATCGTTACAGATGAATCGTGGTACGATTTCCTTAAAATATTTGCACAGTTTCTAGTTAGCGCAGGGTATAACGGAATGTTGGTTTTGATTGATGAGTTGGTTAATATTTTCAAAATACCAAATTCTATCACAAGAGCGAATAACTATGAAAAAATTCTAACCATGTACAATGATGTTTTGCAAGGAAAAGCGAAGCACATAGGCTTTTTAATGGGTGGAACTCCGCAATGTTTAGAGGATAAATATAAAGGCGTGTTTAGCTATGAAGCGCTTAAATCCCGCCTTGCAGAGGGGCATTTTTCGACCTCTGAAGTAAAAGATTTGTCCGCTCCGATTATTAGATTACAAATGCTCAGTCAAGAAGAGATGTATGTATTGATTGAAAAACTTTTGAATTTACATGCGAATTTATATAAGTATGAACCGCAATTAAATCATGAGGGATTGTTGTATTTTTTGAATGTAGAATACAACAGAGTTGGCGCACAATCACACATCACGCCCAGAGAAATTATACGTGATTTTATTGAGTTGATAAATATATTGCACCAAAATCCACACAAGAATGTTGCTGAAATTCTTGGAGATAACAGCTTTCAACTTGCAAAAAGTGGAATTGGAGATGAAAATATTGGAGCAGATTTCCACGAGTTTGAAATTTGATTTCTAGCTCCTCCTAAATTGTTTTTTGCCAATATACAGTGGCGGAATGGAGTATTAATAATATGGATGTTTTTTACAGGTTGGCTCCTTTTGTTCAAGATTTTATCTATCAAAATAAATGGGAAGAACTCAGAGAAAATCAAGTTGCAGCTTGTGAAGTGATTTTTGACAGTGACGATAATTTATTGCTGTCCTCCGGTACCGCAAGCGGTAAAACGGAGGCGGCTTTTTTGCCTGTTTTGACTCAGCTTTATAACAACCCCTCAAAATCAGTTGGTGTGATGTATATTTCACCGTTAAAGGCACTGATTAACGACCAATTTAAACGTTTGGAGTTGTTGCTGATTGACAGTCACATTCCTGTTTGGAAGTGGCATGGCGATGCCTCGGTAACTCAAAAAAATAAACTTGTGAAAAATCCTGAGGGAATTATTCAAATTACGCCTGAATCGCTAGAGAGTTTAATCACTAACAAGCGTGGGGCGTGTCTGTCGATGTTTTCAGATTTAAGGTTTATCATTATTGATGAAGTGCATTATTTTATGCGTGACGCGCGAGGAATTCAGCTTTTGTGCATACTTGAAAGGCTTCAACATCTAACTGGGATAATTCCCCGAAGAATTGGATTATCTGCTACACTTGGAGATGTCTCACTAGCTGAGAATTGGATAAACACGGGAACTGACAGAATTTGTAGTTCGCCAATTACGAACGAGGGCAAAAAAAGGGTTGGAATTCACATCGAGCGCTTCGTGAATTATTCGGACAAGAGGGATTTTGAAGAGCGAGACGGAAGTGGAAATCTTGTGAACAAAAGTGGAGACGGTGACATCGGCACACGTGAGCACTATGAATATTTATTCAAGCATACTTTAGATAAGAAAACAATTGTTTTTACAAACAGCAGAGAAGAAACCGAGCTTACTATGGCTCATTTGAAAGAAACAGCGCTTAAAAATAAAGCTCCAGATGTTTATAGGGTTCATCACGGAAATGTATCTGCTCTTATAAGGGAAAACACCGAAGATGAGATGAAATCTGCCGACGAGAAAATTGTGACAGGAGCGACAGTCACGTTGGAGTTGGGAATTGACATAGGTTCACTTGACCAAGCCGTACAAGTTGGTGCACCTCTTAATGTCTCAAGCTTTGCTCAGAGGCTTGGCAGATGTGGCAGGCGAGGGCAAGTTCCACAACTTTTGTTTACCTTTGTCGAGAGTATAAAAATCAACTCAGGCGACGTTTTAGGACCGATTAATTGGGAGTTTATAAGAACTGTAGCAATTATTGAATTATACACAAAAGAGCATTGGATGGAACCAATACCACCTCAAAATTTTGCCTACAATCTGTTGTATCATCAAACAATGAGTGTTTTGAAAAGCAACGGTGAAATGTCGCCTGCAGGGCTTGCTCAAACAGTTTTGAGTTTGGGTTCATTCAAAAATATACCACAAGACGACTATAAAATTTTATTGCTACATTTGCTTAGCGTTGGTCAACTGCAAAAAACTGAAAACAATGGACTGATAATCGGTCGCGAGGGTGAAAAAATAGTCAATAGCCACAAATTTTTAACTGTTTTTCTTGCTCCTGAATATTTGCTTGTAAAAGATGAAAATCGCACGATTGGAACAGTGGACAAGGTTTATCCGGTTGGGGTGAGATTTGCTTTGGCTGGGCTGACATGGGAGACTGTTGACGTGAATGAGCGCTCAAAGGTGATTTTTGTTAAAAAAGTCCCTGGCATTTCAGTCGTGGATTGGGATGTAGATTTCACAATTGAACTTCACACAAAGTTAGTGCAAAAAGTGAGAAGTGTTTTGATATCCGATGAAATAGCGCCTTATTTAAGCGAGAGGTGCAAAGAGAGGATAGCAGAGATTAGGTATATTGCACGAAATAGTGGGATTTTAGATAATCTAGTCACACAGCTATCCGACACGAAATTTGCGATTTTTCCGTGGATAGGAACAAGGCAACTGGTGACACTTAATTTAGCACTTAAACAACAAAAAATTAAAAGTAGGCTTCCGTGGAGAAGTTGCGTTTATTTGGAAGTTGTTTTTGATGGAAAAAAAGAAGATTTAGAGGCTATTATTTCAAGCATTTTAATGAACACTCCTGATTTATATGATTTTCATTTGCCTGATAAAGTTCAGGTGAGTGGTAAGTATAATGAATTTATACCCCTTGACCTATTAAGAAAGCAATTTATTGAGGATTATTTGGATTTTGAGGGATTGAAAAAGGATATTTTGAATTTTTACGAATGAATTAATATTCTAAAACAGAATAAATTAACTCGGATGTAACATGTTTTGTGATTTTTGATTTATATCGACATTAAAAATCATTTTCCATTGTATATTTTCGACTGATTTGCTCTTGATATTGTTGACAATCCTTGAAATTTTTGTTAAAATTAAGAAAACGTGAACAACGAGGTAATAATGGAGCATTATTTTATAGACAGTGAAAATTTAGAGGATGAAATTAAGGAAATTTCTTATTTTTTTGGCAGGAATAAATATAGTTTTATGACTAATTCTGGGCTTTTTTCAAAGGATCACGTTGATGTTGCAACGGATATTCTGCTTAAAAACATTCCTAAATTGTCGGGGTCTCTGCTGGACTTGGGCTGTGGGTATGGGTGCATTGGAATTGTGCTTGCAAAAGAATACGGATTGAAATTAACTCAATCAGATGTAAATAAAAGGGCAGTTTATTATACAAAAATCAACTGTGACAAGAATTCTGTTGTATCAAATGTGATTGTTTCAAATTGTTTAGAAAATATAGATGGCACCTTCGACACTATTACGCTAAATCCACCTATACATGCGGGAAAAACGATTACATATCAGATGTATGAACAGGCTTTTGAGCATTTGAATTGTGGCGGTAAACTATATGTGGTCACTTTAAAAAAGCATGGGGCTTTAAGCACGATAGCAAAGTTAAAAGAAGTGTTTTTGAACTGTGATATAATATATAAAAAAAGTGGATTTTATGTTATGTGTGCGCAGAAAAATTGACATTTGTTTCATGAATTATATCTAAATTGTGAGGTAAAAATCTTGATAAAAAAGAAAAAGAATGTTGAGGAAAAATTTCATACAGGAAATGTTCTGGACATTTTTGATACTGTAAACGATTTCCGAGTAAAAATATTTAACACTCTTGGTATAGGCGGAATTTCAGTCAATGTTGTCTTGACAGTTATGGCTTTTCTGGCAGGATATCCGCCTATTATTGCCTATTTGAATATTGCCTGTGGACTAATAGCAGCGATTTTTCTTTTTAGAGCAAATAAGAAAAAATTATATAAAACTTATTATGTAATTTCGATTGTTATTGTTTTTTTGATGTTATTCCCGGTGATATTTTTTGCAAGTGGTGGATATAAAAGTAGCATGGGAAGCTATTTTGTTTTCTCTGTACTCTTTACTGTTTTTATGCTCAGTGGTAGAAGAGGCGTTTATGTAGCTTTGATTGAGATTTTTGTTTATGTAGTTTGTTATTTTTTATCTTATTTTATACCGAGTATGAATGTTACGATGACCGACGATTACATGATTTTTCTTGATATGTTGATTGGTTTTGTTGCCATTTCTCTTATACTTGCTCTTACAATGTATAAATTGATAGGATTTTATGAAAATCAGAACAATCAGCTTGCAGATGTAAATGAAAAAGCGGATATAGCCAACAGAGCGAAGAGTATTTTTCTTGCAAATATTAGTCATGAGATTAGGACACCAATACACGTGATTACTAGCGTGAATGAGATGATTTCAAGGGATACACACTCGCCTAAAATAAAAGAATATTCAAGAAAAATAAGTGAATCAAATGTTCTTTTAAGAGCCTTGGTAGACAATGTCCTAGATGTTTCTAAAATTGAAGCAGGGAAAATGGAGATTGTGAACAATGTTTATGATACAGAAGACTTAATAAGTGCTATGGCATTGACAGGAAGAACTTGGTGCGAGAAAAAAGATTTGTTCTTTCAAGTTAGTGTAGATGAGGATTTGCCTGCGAAATTGTTCGGAGATGCTGTTAGGCTTAGACAAATCGCAAACAACTTGTTGAGTAACGCTGTTAAATATACCTCAAGAGGCTCGGTCACTTTTAAAGTTTATAAAGAAAAAAGTGCAGGAAAAGACGAAATAATGCTTTGTATGAGCGTTGAAGATACTGGGATTGGGATAAAAGAGCACGACAAAGAAGCGTTGTTTGATTCGTTTTCAAGGGTTGATCAAAATACAAATCACTATATTGAGGGCAGCGGTTTAGGTCTTGCAATTGTTAGAGAACTCACGGCTTTGATGGAGGGCAGCGTGTCACTTAGCAGTGAGTATGGAGTAGGAAGCACCTTTACTGTTCGCGTGTCTCAAAGAATTCCAACAGGCTCTGAATATGAAGTGAAAAATGCGAGAAGGATGACTTTTTCTGCACCAAAAGCAAATGTATTGATTGTTGATGATAATAAAGAGAATTTGTCTTCAATGTCATTGCTGCTTGAGAGAAGCGAGGTTAATTTAGATTTAGCATCCTCTGGGTTAGAATGTTTAGAACTTTGCAGAAACAAGCAATATCATGTTATTATCACAGATTATATGATGCCTGAATTAAATGGGCTTGATACTTACAGAGAGCTTAAAAAAATACCGGGTTTTAACACACCTGTTATTATTTTAACAGCAAATGCAACTACTGAAACTAAGAGTCAATTGATGGACGAAAGGTTTGCAGCATATGCGACGAAGCCGATTTCTTGGGATGATTTAGAGGGTTTGTTAATTAGATTTTTGCCTTCGGATTTAGTTAAAATTGTGTTGCTTGAAGATGTAAAAAAGAAGGATTTATCTTTTGCGAAAAAGTATTTAACAGAAGGTATTGATTTTAGCATGGCGTTAGATTTTTTTGATGGTGATGTAAATCAATATTCTAAAATAGCAAAAATATTTTTAAAATTTTATAGTAAAGAAAGAGAGAATATGAATTATTTCGTTATTACGAAAGATTATTCGTCTCTAAAATTTTCAGTTCACGCATTGAAAGGAAAGGCGAAAAATCTTGGTGCTATAAAACTTTCTGATGTAGCGTTAGATGTTGAAGAACTGATTAATTCTCAAAAATATGAAGAAGTTGCAATTCTAGCTCCGTATTTGCTATATTTATGGCAACAGTTTATCAACGCTCTTAGTAGGTTGTGTGATGAAATTGACTTGCTGTATCCGAAACAAGCATTACCAAAAGTAACTTTGACATATGCTGAGTGTGTCAACTCGTTAACTGAACTTATTGAGACTTATCAAAGAAAACCTGCTATTGAAAGGCTTAGTTTTATGATTAAAAGCGAGTCAGATATTGTTAAAAAAGAGTTGCTAAGAAGGATTTTGGAAGAGGTTAACGACCTTTCGTTTGAAAGTGCGCTGAAAAAATACTTAGTTTTTGAAGAAAGATACATCAGAAGAAGAGTTAAAGGCAAGGAGGTGTGAAATGGAACATCATAAATTCAAAATTTTGGTAGTCGATGACGACGTCTCGTTGCTCATTCAAGCAGAGGAATTACTGGGTGATGATTATCTTGTAAGTCTTGCAAACTCTGGAGAGAAAGCAATCGAGTTTTTTAGAAAAGGCGGAGACGCGGACATAGTTTTGTTGGATGTATTAATGCCCAAAATGGATGGATTTCAAGTCTTCCAAGAAATTAAGAAAATTAATAGGCTTAGTGATGTGCCTGTAATTTTTCTGACAAGTTTAACTCAGGATGAGAGTGAAATCAAAGCACTTGAAATAGGCGGAAGTGATTACATCAGAAAGCCTTTTAATGAAAATGTGTTGAAATCAAGAGTGATGTTGAGATTAAGGGAAACAAAAAAAATTAATGAGAGCAAGATATCAGAAATAGGTGAGAAATTATCAAAAACTGAAATTGAGGTTTTGAAGCTTCTTTCTCAAGGTGATACAAATGAAGAGATAAGCCAAAAACTGGATTATTCATATGGTTATGTGAAGCAAGTAGTTTCTAAAATATTTTCAAAGCTAGATATTACCAGTAGAAAAGAAGTAAAAAAGTTTTTTAATTAAAAGTTATGTAAATCTTGTGTTGAGTTTATTGCATATTATTTATTCATGGTATTATTACGGACCCACTATCGGTGCTTGTAGTTCCAATGGTGGGTTCTTGTTTTGATTTCAGAGAAGAAATAGCCGCTAAACTTTCGCTGAGCTGGGACAGATATATAACCATTTCATCAATTTGTTCCACTGTTTTTCCTTGTGCAATTGCACATGCCATTGCAGTAATGCTCATGATTGATGCACATGGGTCCACAAATATCACCCCTACAAGCTTATAGTCATACCAATTCAAAATTCGAACATAGGACGCAAGGATGCTGACTGTGTGGATTTTGGAGTGGTATGACTATATTTTATGATTAAAAAATAATATTGATACTATTCATGTCATTGAATGTCATTGGTAACGTGTAGTATAATGTAGCATGTAAAGGTATAGTGAATGAAAAAGTCTTATGGATAATGGGTTTTATTAAAACAATAAAAAAACCCTTGCACTTCAACAACTTAAAATTGACTTTTTTGAATCGTGAAGGAATTTTCAAGTTGTTCAGTAGAATTAAGAAAATCGTGGGGAGCAGTTTAACTCTGCTTCCCGCTTTGTTTTGCGATTAAATATGGGGAGAGGTGGTGAGTTTTTGTTATGTCATAGAAACGGAAAATGTATAATGAACTGTAAAAACGTGACAGATGTAGATTTTTGCATGTATCCTTGTTGCATAGAACCGATTGAGAGGAACAGGGCACTTGCGCAACGAATTTTTGAAATTTTGAAAAAAGGTCAATTGAACTCAAGAGATAAAAATGAGATTGAAAGATTAAAATCAGAATATTTTGAAAGTTTTGAAAAGGAGGGAAAGAGTGGCTAATGAATCAGGAATGGAGAAAAAACTGAAAAGACTGAGCGATTCCGCAATGAAAAATACCGAAAGAGCAGTAAAAGAATTGAGCAAAGAGTGGGAAAAAGGAGAACTGGTAGAAACTGGAATTGTGAACACTGGAAGACTAAGGCACATAATTCAATCTATTAAGGATTTAAAAGACATTGCTCAAAAGGATAAAGAAAATAGAGATATCGACAGTCCTTCAAAAATATATCAAGCATTGGAGAAAGAAGATGACACTTGAGAAATTGAGCAAAAAACAAAAGCTACTCTTAAAATGGGCTTTCATGCCCTCTTACAAAGAAAAATACAAAAGTGTTATTTGTGACGGCGCGGTAAGGTCGGGTAAGACGATTTGTATGTCGGTTGCATTCATACTCTGGGCAATGAAAAATTTTGACAATGCTTTTTTTGGTATATGCGGAAAAACAATCAAAAGTGCAGAAAGAAATATTTTAATGCCAATACAATCCGTTAGGGACATAACTAATTTTTTTAAACTTGAATACAACAGAAGTGAAAACAAAATGACTGTTATAGGAGAGGGGAAGAAAAATTACTTCTATTTTTTTGGAGGCAAAGACGAGAGTAGCTATACACTAATTCAAGGTATTACCCTCAGTGGAATAATGTTTGATGAGGTTGCTCTGATGGTGAGGTCTTTCATTGAACAAGCTATAGCAAGAACTTTGTCAGTGGAGAATTCAAAACTTTGGTTTAACTGCAATCCGGAAAATCCAAATCATTTTTTTTATAAAGAGTGGATAGAAAAGCAAGAAGAAAAAAGTGCTCTATATATTCATTTTCTGATGGAGGATAATCCGATTTTAACACAAGAAGCAATAGAGAGTGCGAAAAAATTATATAGTGGAGTGTTTTACGACAGGTATATTTTGGGTAAATGGGTAGCGCCGCAAGGTTTGATTTACACAATGTTTCTAAAAGAAAAACATGTTGCCGAGAACCATAACAGGCAATATGAAAAATTTGTTGTGTCGTGCGATTATGGAACGGTAAATCCGACTTCAATGGGACTTTGGGGATTGTGCATGGGGAAATGGTACAGAATAGATGAATATTATTTTGACAGTAGGAAAGTCGGTGAGCAAAAAACTGATGCAGAACATTATAATGCATTGCTAAAGCTGGTATCTAACCGCAAAATTGAAAAGATAATAATTGACCCATCGGCTGCTTCTTTTATCGAACTTATTAGACGAGAGGGAAAATTCAGAGTGGAGAGTGCTTCTAACAGAGTTTTGGACGGAATTCGGGAGGTTGCGACAAGGCTTTATGAAGGTGATTTGTTGTTTTGCGAAAACTGTGAGGACTGCATAAGAGAGTTTTCACTTTATAGGTGGGACGACAAGGCTCAAGAAGATAAACCGCTGAAAACTGACGACCACGCTATGGACGACGTGAGATATTTTGTTCGTAGCATATATAAAAATGCATACATGGAGTTTTAGGAGGGAACATGATAACTGAAAATCAACTTATTAACGAAAAAATAAAACATGATGGAATGAGTGACGAGGAATTTTTTGCAAGCGAAATAATATCTTGGCAAGGCGGAGAAATTAGGGCAAAAATGCTTTTGGGTAAAGAATACTATGAGGGAAATCATGATATTCTAAAAAGAAAAAGAACTGCTATCGGAAGAGATGGGAATGTTGAAGAGGTTAAAAATTTGCCAAACAACATAGTGATTGACAATCGTTTTGCAAGAATTTTAGACCAAAAAAAGAATTATCTTTTAGGAAAACCGTTTACGATTAGGTGTCAAAGCGAAAATTTTTATTCTACTATGAAGCGAATTTTAGATCCAATTTTTATGAAAAATCTTAAAATAGCAGGCGAAGAGGCGTTAATTGGTGGAATTAGCTGGATGTATTGCTATGTTGATGTGTATGGAGAGTTAAAATTCAAATGCTTTCCATCGTATGAGATTTGTCCATTTTGGAAAGACAGTAGTCACACTGAATTGGACTGTGTGGCAAGAGTGTATTCAGAGGAAAAGTATGTTGATAAAGAGAAGAAAACTGTTACAAAAGTCGAATTGTATAGAAATTCGGGTGTCACTGAATATGAGCTTGTTAAAAACGAGCTGATTATGACAGATATTGAAAAACCTTATATTAACTATCAAGGAAAATATTATAACTGGAACAGACTTCCAATCATTCCGATAAAAGCTAATCAAAAAGAGATACCGTTAATCGAGAGAGTAAAAGAATTGCAAGATTCCCTGAACTTGATCTTATCAGACTTTGTAAACAATATGGAAGAAAACGTTAGAAACAGTATTATAGTCCTAAAAAATTATGATGGGACGGATTTAGGGGAGTTTAGAAAAAACCTTTCTAGTTACGGAGCCATTAAAACAAGGACATACGAGGGTTCAACTGGCGGAGTTGATATTTTGCGCATTGATGTCAATGCAGAAAATTATAGAACTGTTTCTGAAATGCTTATTCGAGCGATAACACAAAATGCTAGAGGTTTTGACTCAGGAGAAGATAAAAACTCGAGCAATCCAAATCAACTTAACATCAGAAGTATGTATTCAGACATTGACCTTGATGCGAACGACATGGAAAGTGAATTGCAAGCATCTTTTGTAGAGATTTTCTATTTTGTAAATATTTATTTGCAAACAGTGAAATTGATTTCACAGCCTCAAGGAGAGGTGGAAGTAATATTTAACCGAGATATTCTAATCAACGAAACCGAAGCGATTGAAAACTGCGTTAGGTCTATGGGTATTTTATCAAAAGAGACCATTGTGGCTCAGCACCCTTGGGTTAATGACCTGCAAAAAGAGCTTAGCAACATGGGCGAGAATATGTCATTGAATGTCAGTGCTCATGAGTGATAAAATGTAAAATGTAAAAAGGTGTTTAACAAATTAACAAGAAAGGATGGTGCTTAAATGCAAGAATTCGTTAAAGAAATTTTGGGAGACTTATACAGTGAAGAAATTGAAGAGAGAATTATTGAGAAAATTTCTGAACTTTATGTGGACAAAGATGAATCCGAAAGGCAACTAAAAGAACTCCAAAAAAATCACAAAAATGAGATTGGGCAGATTAAATTGCAAAATGCAATTGACTCTGCTCTTTCTGTGTGCGGAGCGAGAAATCAAAAAGCTGTTTACGCTTTGATTGACAAAGAACAAATTTCAATTGACGCTGATGGCGGGGTTGTTGGATTGAAAGAACAGCTTGATGAATTAAAAAAAAGTGATTCATTTCTATTTGAAAGCAAAAATATTAAAGGGTTGTCGCCTGCGCAAGTAACGCAAACCTCTTTTAAATCCCCAGATGAAATGAGTTATAATGAGTTGTGCGAATATCTAAAAACAAAAAATACTTAAAAGAAATTAACTAAAATTAATATGTGTTGATTTGCTTGAGCAAATTATGCAAAATTGAAAGGAAAATAAATATGACAAATTCTAAATTTGATTCAAAGAGTTTTAATCCACAAGCCTTTTCTTACATGGTGGGAAGAGTGCCAAATCTGAAAATGAACGAGCTAAAAAAATGCGGTGCGCTTACTTCAAGTCCTGATATGAAAGAACTATTTTCATCGCAAGACGGTGCAGCATATGCTAGAATGGCAATGCGTGGATTGATTGATGGAACAGCGCTGAATTACGACGGAATTACAGACATTACTGCAACAGGAACAAAAACTTTTGAACAGGGTTTAGTAGCAGTTGGTCGTGCAAAAGCTTGGATAGAAAAAGACTTTAGCTATGATGTAACAGGCGGAGTAGATTTCATGGAGAATGTAGCTTCACAAGTTGCTGAGTACCAAGATGAGGTTGACCAAACTACAATTTTAGCCGTTCTAAAAGGGATTTTCTCGATGACAGGCACGGAAAACTTAAAGTTTGTTGATAATCACACATCTGATATCACTGCTGAAACAGACCCGAATATGAGTGCGGTTACCCTAAATAAGGCAATTAACAAGGCTTGTGGTGCAAATAAAAAGAAATTTTCTATGGTGATAATGCACTCTGATGTTGCAACAAATCTTGAGAATTTACAGCTTATCGAACACTTGAAATATACTGACAGTGCGGGAATTACAAGAGATTTAGAGCTTGGTACTTGGAATGGAAAGCTAGTTCTTGTGGACGATGAAATGCCGATAGAAATTGATGGTGACGAGGTTAAATATACAAGTTTTGTATTGGGTACAGGCGCACTTTCTTTTGAAGATATAGGTGCGAAAGTTCCTTTTGAAATTGACCGTGACCCAGCGAAAAATGGCGGTGAAGACACTCTTTACATGAGACAAAGAAAAGTTTTTGCTCCATATGGAATTTCGTATGAAAAGAAGACACAGGCTAGTCTTTCCCCAACAGATGCAGAACTTTCAAACGGTGCTAACTGGACACTAGTGAACACAGGTGAAGAAGTGGAAGCCGATAAAACATACATCAACCATAAGGCAATTCCTATTTGTAGAATTATTTCTAAGGGGTAATTGTTTTAGACTAATGTTCAAGAATAGAAGGAAAATCAATTCTGAAAATGAGTTTTTTCTTCCTTTTTGAGATTAGATGTCAAAGGCTAATTCGGGTTGTATTAAAAGACAGATATTAACCCGAGTTAATCTTTGCAAATTAACAAGGAGAGTTGTTTTATGGAAGATGTTAAGAAACTTGCGATAGAAAAACTTTTGGTTTTAAGCATTGAAACTGAAAGTGATTCGCAACTGGATTTCTTTGTGACTCAGGCACAAGAGAGATTGAAAAACCTCCTGAATACTGACACATTGCCACAGGATACTCAGCGTTTGTTGTCGAATATGACAGTTGGGCTTTTTCTTGAAAATAAGCTGATAAAAGAGGGCGAGTACAATGGAAATTTGAAATCCATTAGAGAAGGAGATATCAGCATGAGTTATGATGGGGGGAGTTCGCTTTGGGAAATTGCACGAGAGCTTGCGCATCCAAATGACTTTGAACTGTCGCCTTATAGGAGGCTGATATGGTAGCAGACATGAAAAAGTTGTGGACAGGAGTTTGCAGTATTATTCAACTAAAAGCTATTGAAAATCTTGAAAGTGGGAGAATGGAAAAAAGCGAAGAAGTGATTTTTGATGCAGTTCCATGTTTGCTCATTAGCAGCACAAAATCTGCGACAAGAGGAAATGTAAGCGAGGTTTATAGCAGTGCTACTTTGATTATTGATTCGAGTGTTCAAGTTCCTGAGGGGTCAAAGATTACTGTTTGTCAAAATGGATACACCGCAGATTATGCTTTTTCTGGGATACCTAAAGTGTATAGATCCCACAAAGAAATTCCACTAACTCTGTTCAGGAGGTGGGCATGATGATAAGAAGTGTTATGAATGCATTGACTAAGTCGATTAAAGATTGCTTTAAAAACACTGCTGTTTGGGAATCGCCGGTGAGAAGTGGGTACAAGGACGGGGATTTTGTTATATCGGTTGCAACGTGTTCAACTATGCCGAAACCCGGTGGTTTCATTATGCATACTGTGGGATTTAAGATTGAAGTGCAAAAAGAGAATTACACTGATTTTTGTGACATTTTGATTGATTTGGACAAGGCTGTAGATGTTTTGGAGCTTGACAGTGGTGTGATGTTAAAAGGTTTGGTGGAAGAGCAGATTATTAAAGATGGGAAGCTGACTTTGATTGTATACTATTCTTTCTACGGAGTAGAAGGAACAAGTCAAACTTTGATGGAGGAATTAATCAGTGGTTAAATACACAAAAGAAGAGCTAGTGAAGTGCGATAAATTTAAACATGTAAAAGACTTGATTTTTGCTTTAGTAAAAAGTGAAGAAAAATTGAGCATTAAACAAGTTGAAGATAGACTAAAAACATACAAGGAAAGGAAGATTTGATGGCTTTAGGTGGCGGAAATTGGTCGTATGACGATAAAATACTACCCGGTACATATGTGAATTTTACAAACCCGTCAATACTTGGAAATGATGTGCTAAGACGTGGTGCGGTTGCAATTCCATTGGATTTAAACTGGGGACCGGAAGGCGAGATAATTGAACTCGATAGTGAAACTATTGAGGGAAATTCCCAAAAACTGTTGGGGTATAATTTGTATAATGAACAGATGTTGTTCGTAAGAGAATTATTCATTAATGCAACTAAGGTATATGCGTATAGACTTGGAAGTGGTGGCGTGAAAGCTGCAAATATTTATGCAGTTGCAAAATATACAGGCACTAGAGGGAATGATATACAAATTGGAATTAAAGAGAGTATTGATAAACCCTCGTTTTATTCAGTTAAAACATATTTAGACGGAAATCTGGTTGATAGTCAAGAGGTAGAAACTGCAAACGAGTTGAAAAGTAATGATTATGTGGACTTTGTTAAAGGTGCTTCTCTTGCAAACACAAATGCTTTGCCTCTCATAGGAGGAACAGATGGTGAGGACGTGACTGGTGAAAACTACGCAAGTTTCTTGACAGAGGCTGAAAAGTATTTTTTTGACATTTTGTGTTGTCCTACTAGCGATACTGATACAATAGATTATTTTGTCGCATATACAGAAAGAATGAATAGTGAGACAGGCTCGAACTTCCAATTGGTGTGTTATAGACCTCAAAATGTAGATAGTGAAAATGTTATTCAACTTCAAAATTCTGCATTGGGGATTTCGCAAAGTTATGCTTTAGTTTATTGGTTGGCAGGAGCACAGGCTGCGTGTGCGATTGGCTCGAGTCTAACCGGAAAAGTATATGATGGGGAGCTGACTATTGATGCTAAATACAGCCAAAGTGAGTTAAAAGACCATTTGAATAATGGTAAATTTATTTTCCACAATTCAAATGGAAAAATAAGAGTTTTAAGAGATATTAACTCATTAGTCAGTTATGACAGCACAAGAAGTGAGGATTTTTCTTCGAACCAAACAGTTAGAGTGTGCTTTGCTGTTGCGAGTTCTATAGCAGAGCTGTTTAACACCAAATATTTGGGTTTGGTCGCTAATGACCAATCGGGTAGAACCTCGCTTTGGAATGATGTGTGTAAAATTCTTGAAACGCTTGAAAATAGTCAAGCAATTTCTGAATTCAACAGTCAAGATGTGGTGATTAAACAAGGTAGCGAAAAACATAACGTGATTTGTTCAATTAAGAATCTTGTTGTTGCTGGTGCGATGGAAGCACTCTATATGAATGTAGTGATAGTGTAAAGGGGGAGAAAAAATGGCTAATCCTGCGGTAATGCTTGCTCCGGATACGATTTCGGGCGCAATGGCGACTGCTTTTGTTACGATTGAAGGAAAACGTTATAATTTAATGCAGTTATATTCCTTTGAAGCAAAAATGGAGATAAAGACCACCGAGGTTGCAATTTTGGGAAGAACTGGAAAAGGCACAAAAAGTAATGGGTGGAGTGGAAAATGGACAGGCAAAGCACATTATAACCAATCGGTTTTAAGACAAATGTGGCTTGGGTATAAAAAAACGGGCGAAATGCCTTTGATGGATATTCAAATCACAAACTACGACATGACTTCCTCTGCTGGTAGGCAGACGATTATTCTTAAAAACTGTCTGACTAATGGAGGAGTAATTACTAAATTTGACGCAGATACACAAGTGTTAACAGAGGAATTAACAGGAACTTTTGACGATTGGGATATGCCTGAGCAATTCACGCTGATTAACGGAATGGTTTGATTTTCTAAGCGGTGTTTGCTTATTTTGCATATCAAATGAATAGTGAACACTGCTTGTATATTGATGGTATCTGCTGAACAACTGAAAAATAGCTTTTATATCTCTTGGTGAAGCGATTTTTAAGTTGTTCAGCAGGGACTAAGTAAAATTCTTATATGAAAGGGCGTGCAAAATGGATTTAACTTTGTTTTTGGCACAGAATGCTAAGAAAATAGAAAAAGAAAAATATATACCCTCGGCACGATTTAACACCGATGGAAAACCAGTCGAATGGGAAATTGTTTGCATTACAGCACTTGAAAACAATGAAATAAGAGATAGTTGCTACAAGATGGTAATAAATCCCAAAAGGGGAGAGGAAAGCCGTGTTTTGGACAGCGGATTATATCAGGCGAAAATCACCGCAAGGTGCATAAGCTACCCAAATCTTGAAGACATTGAGCTGCAAAATTCCTATGGAGTTCAAACTAGTGAAGACTTGATTAGGGTTATGTTGTCTCCTGGGGAGTTTGAAAATTTGAGTGAAAAGGTGCTTCTTGTTAACGGATTTAAAAACGATGATGTACTTTTGGATATGGCAAAAAACTAATCAAGGGGGGCGATAGTGATGCGAATTATGCATATTATTGTCTCCATAATTTGAAAATAATGCCAAGTGATTATGTAAAGTTAAATCCATTTGAAAAAGCCTTTGTTAAAGCGTGCGTCGACATAAAAATCAGTGAGGAGAAAGGGTGGTGAGTGAATGGGTGACAATAAAAATTTGCTGTTTTGGGAAAATAAAGATGTTAATAAGTTTGCTCCTTTGATAGCTCAAAGCGATAGTAGTAGTAAAGCTTTGTATGAGAATTCATCAATTTCTGCTGTCAAAACCGAAAATTTGATGAGTTATCTCACTGAAACTCCGCAAAAATTCGCAGATACGAACATTAACAAGCAGATTACAAACAAAATTCAGAGTATACAAAACAATGTATCATTATTAAATGAGAACACTACTAAAAATTATGGATTTAAAAAAATGCAAAGGCAAAACAATGAGTTAGTTAAGAGTACACAGCTTTTAGAAAATAATTTTGCTCAAAAATATTATGTAAACACAAACGGAAATGAAAACATTAACAAAGAGAAGAGTGTAGAGCTTAGAGAAAGCACTGTGAAAGAAAAATCCAGACAAAATCTAACCGATATTAAAGTAGATATGTCGGGGATGAATAACAATATTAACAATGACAGTGACATTGAGTTAGTTATCCGAAAACTATCAGAAAAGCTTGAGTCTGCTCTACTCACATCTGCAGAGGGGGTGCATTACAGTGCATAGGTTTTATATTGGGAATATGCTTTTACCCGTCGCTCCTTCAGTGCTGGAAGTCAATGAGAAAAATCAAAACACAACATTGTCGTTGCTAGACGAAAGCGAATTTACTATATTAAAGCTCAAAGGCTTGACTAATTATTCATTTAAGATGCTTTTACCGTCGAGCAAATATCATTTTGCATTATACGAAAATAATAATTTTCAGACTCCAGATTATTTTATCGAAGAACTCTTGAAGTATAAATCAGAAAAATCTGTTTTTGATTTTACTGTTATCTCCTCGAAACATTCGCTTGTGATGATTAATAAAAAAGTGAATTTAGAAGTTTTGAACATTATATATGATGCAGATGGAAACTCTGATGTTGAAATCGAGATAACTTTAAAAGAATATGTCCACAGAGGGACGAAAATAGTAACGATTAACGAAAATAATGCAGGAGTAGAGAACACAAGACCTCCAACAACAAAGCCTCCTTCGCGTGAATACACTATAGTTAGCGGAGATACTTTGTCGTGTATTGCACGAAGGTTCTACGGAGATGAGAGGCGTTACACCGAAATTTATCAGGCAAACAAATCTTTGCTTGATGACATTGCATACAGCAGAGGGTTTCCACGAGAAAGCGGTCACTGGTGGATTTTTCCCGGAACAAAAATTGTGATACCGTAGGTGAATATGAGTAATATTGAATATGAAATAAACGGTGAATACACTCAGCAATCTCAAGGAGGTTTTTTTTGTGAGATTTTTTTTGAGAATGAAAAAGGCGTGTATCAGCCTGTGTTGTGCGATGAAATCATCTTGAGTTTCAGCAGAAGGAACTCTCCATCTTCACTTGAATTCACATGTATAAGAGATGAAAATTTACTTATAACAGAAGGCGATGCGGTGAGTTTTAAATTTAATGGGAACAACATGTTTTACGGGTATGTGTTTCAAAGAAGTGAAAGTTCTCCATATAAACTTTCTGTATTGTGCTATGACCAGCTGAGATACCTTAAAAACAAAACAACAATTTCGTATGGAAACAAAAAATACTCGGAAGTACTAGCGATGGTTGCTAGTGCAAACAAGCTGAAAATTGGAGATATCGAGGACACAGGACATATAATTGCGCAAAGAATTGATGAGGGAACTTTGTTTGATATACTTGCGAATGCGCAAGATGAAACCACTGCTAAAACAGGAGAAGAGTTTGTTTTATATGACGACTTTGGAAAGCTGTGTTTAAAGGAAATAGGTTCGCTGTTTGTCCCTGTTATGTTTGATGAAGAGGCGATTGGCGAGTATAAATACGTCACTGGAATAGATAAAGACGTGTACACGAAAATCACTATTTCAAAAGATAATGACTACACAGGACAAAGGGAATTGTGTGTTGAAGAAAACAAAGAGATGCAGGCGAAATGGGGAATTCTCGAATATTGGGAGCCAAAGAACAATCTGGAAAAAGGTGAAATTCAAGAAATTGCAAGAGAACTTTTAAGCAAGTATAGCCAAAAGAAAAAATCATTAAGCCTTACTTCGTGTCTTGGCGATTATAGGATAAGGGGAGGTTCATCTTTTTTTGTTGCAGTCAATTTAAACGACAGGAAAATTAATGAAATAATGATTGTTGAGAGTGTGAGACATAGTTTTAAATCTGGTGTGCATACCATGAATTTAGATTTAAGCTCGTTGAGATGAGAAGAAACTTGATATTTTCATTAATTTTTGTGCGACTTTAATGACGCAATTATAAAATGAATGGAGTGTAGAATTTGATACCGATAACAAATGAGTTGTTGCTTAATAATTTAAGTGACACAGTAGAATATTCAGATTTAACTTTTAAGATTGATGGAAACAGAATATCGGGATTGATAAAAGAAAAAGAAGCTTTAATTCAGGCGCTGGACCTAATTTTTAGTACAGAAAGGTTTGTTTTCCCGATATTTAGTCACAACTATGGTGTGGAGTTGGATGACTTGTTTTCTGTCAATGCTGAGCTGTTTGATGCAAGACTGAAAATGAGAATTGAAGAAGCTGTATTCTTAGAAAACCGAGTTAAGAGTGTGGGTGAAATTAGCATTTCAAGAGAGAAAAACAAGGTTTTTGTTAATATGGAACTCGTGAGTATATACGGAGAAATATCGTATGGAATGGAGTATTAAGATGTACGAAGAAATTACATACAACACGATTTTGACACGAATGTTAGAGCGTGTGGATAATCGGTTTGACAAAAGGGAAGGTTCGATTATAATGACAGCGATTGCGCCAATTGCTATGGAAATATATCTTGCTTATTTTGAACTTGATAAGATTATAAATGAGAGCTTTGCCGACACGCAAAGCAGAGACTTTTTGTCGCTCAGGGCAAGGGAAAGAGGAATTGAACCCAAAGAGGCAAGTCCTTCACGTTGGATAATCGAAAGTGATGTTAAACTAAAAGACAATATGCGTTTTGCAGTGGGTGAATATAGTTTTTATGTTGATAAAGTGGTTGATGACACGATAAGCGAAGTGGTTTGCGAGCAAAGCGGAAGTAAAACGAACTTGCTATCAGGAGATGTTATCCCTTTGCAGCATATTGAGGATTTGCATTCCGTGAGCTTGGTGGAGTTGGCAGTTGCTGGAGAAGATGAAGAGGAAACAGAATCATTTAGAAGTAGATATTTTGATTTTTTGCAATCTGCGCCTTTTGGTGGAAATGTCGCAGATTACAAAGAAAAAGCCATGAGCATGGACGGAGTTGGAAATGTTAAGGTAGTTCCGCTGTGGGATGGACCCGGAACTGTAAAAATCATTTTTACCTCCAGTGATAATAAAAGTCCGTCAAACGCTTTGGTTGAGTCTATGCAGAATATTTTTGATCCCCAAGAGGGAAATGGGATTGGATTAGCGCCAATCGGTCATAAATGCACTGTTGTAGCTGCAAATGAATTGAGCGTGAATTTGACGACCGAAATCACCACCACTTCCGAAGTCAGCATTACAAGTGTCGAAAACATTCTTGATGATTATTTTGATGAATTGACAAGAAAATGGGTTGGAGAGACTAGTGTTGTGGTGCGTGTAAACCAAATCGAAAGCAGAATACTGGAGATAGACGGAGTAAGTGATGTAAGCGCAACAACAATTAATGGTAACACTTCAGTTTTAGTATTGAATTCGGACACGATACCTGTGAGGGGGACTGTTAATGCGTCAATTATTTGATTATCTGCCAGATAAATTAAAGGAAATAGATGAGTTTGCAGAAATAATGCGTGTGGCACAACCGGAGATAGATTTGCTGTTTACTGAAAGATACAAGATATTAGACAATCTTTTTTTAGAAAAAGCTGATAATTATGGGCTTTCTCGATTGGAAAGAGTGTTTAAAATGGAAGCGAATTCAAAATATTCACAAGATGAAAGACGTTTTTCGCTTTTGGTTTCCATGTTGGAAAAAAGACCTACTAGTATTAATTTTATAAAGCAGCAACTAACAAAATTGTGTGGGGAAAATGGATATGAGATTATTGAGAATTATGGTAATTATCAAATTGAAGTGAGGCTTGCACTAGTAAATAATAGACAAGTTGGCGAAGTAACTAATATTTTGAAAAAAGTAATTCCTGCTAATATGAGCTTGACAGTGGACCTGCTTTACAGCAGATATTCCGATTTCGCAGAAAAAACTCACACATGGATGGACGATTATAGTCATAACGACATTAAAGAAGAGTATGCACAATAGATTGAAAGGGTGATAAAATGGCTTTATTTACACAAAACATTAACTTGAAAAAACCTGAACCGAATGACTTTTATCGAATAGAAGACTTTAACGATAACGCTGATATTATTGACGCAGAATTTGAAAAAAGAGCAAAATTGCCTCAAAACATTACAAATGGAAATCTTGTGCTACTTGGAAGCGATGGAACTCTTGAAAACAGTGGAAAAAAAGTGTCAGATTTTATGCTTTCCAGTGTAGATTATTCGGATTTGGGTGCGGAAAAATCAGGCGAGGCATCTAAAGTAAATACACAGCTAAACTTGCATACAGGAGATAGTTCTGTGCACGTGACACAGGAATTAAGAGAGAAAATAGCAAAAATGCACACTACTGAGAGCATTGTAATAAGTGCATCGCAACCTCCGTTAATTGAGGGAACAGTTTGGATTAAGGTGGATTAGGCTATGATTGGTATATTAAGCAAACCGGCAGCGGTTTATGTCACACCCGAAATTTTTGAAAATGAAGTTACTGTGAATTGGGTGCAATCAAACAGTCAGGATGTGAGCGGATACCTAATTCAATATAGAATTGGAAGCGGAAACGCAGGTTTTAAGGCATGGACTCAGTTAGCAGATGTTCCTGCTGTGTATGATGAGCACAGTTATACTGCTAATGTGGGAAGAGGCGAGGAAATACAATATAGGGTAAGGGCAAAAAGTATTCATGGCGAAAATTATTATTCCGATTGGAGTGAGTCCACGATTGCTGTGAAAAATAGTTTGCCCAGTGCTGTATTGAATTTTCAAACAGACAAGAAAACATATAAAAAAGGCGAGATAATCAAACTGACATGGCAAAGTGCAGAAGATTCAGACGACACAGTTGATGATTACGAGATAGAAATTTCGAAAAACAACATGGCATGGCAATTGTTAGACACTGCTAATGGAATCAGCTTTAATTGCCCAGCGAACATTCTATATGACAGTGATTTTTTGAAGTTTAGAATTAGAGCGGTGGATTCGCTAAGGGCAAAAGGGGCTTACTCGCAAAGTGACACAGTAAGAAGAATTGAAGGTGTCGACTTAAAAGTTTGCGTAGACGGGCAATATAAAAACTGCAATTTATTTGTATGTCGTTTTGGTGAATATAAAGCTTGTGATGTATTTTTCTGTAAGGATAATAAATATGGAAATGGGGCGATTTGATGGCGGATATCTTGCAGGTGATTAAAAAAGCTGCAGTTGACGCAGTTGAGGCGAATAGTCCCACTCAAGTGCTTTTTGGGTTTGTCGAGAACTTAAATCCCCTTGAAATAAGGCTTAACCAACAACTTCTATTGACTGAAAAGTATATTATCCTAGGGTCGACAATTAGGGTTTTGCTTTACAATAATCAGCTTGAAAAAGGTTCAAGAGTGTTACTTATTCGGGAGCAAGGCGGACAGAAATATTTAGCGAGCGATATCATTCCCGACGAGGCATGGCTGCCTGAGTATTCAAAAGGCGAAGATGGAAGAGGCGTGTCGTCTATAGTAGATGAGTACAGTGTGAATGACAGCTTTTCTGTTATGCCAACTCAGGGGTGGAGTGTTGTAGCTCCTAATTTCGAAAAAGGAAGATTTCTTTGGGTAAGGACTAAGATTATATATACCAACCCTACCGAAATTGTATATTCACAGCCTGTTTGTGATAAATCATGGGAAGCGGTGAATGAGTTTATTCCTCAAATGGAATTAGTCAATATTAATGTAACTCAAACAGCAGAGTCGATTAGGCATGAGGTGGAAAACAATTATCTAAGTTATGGTGAATTTGAGCAATATAAAAGCACATCGATTGAACAAACTGAAGAAAAAATTGAGTTTCAATTCCAAATGTCAAAGGCTCTGAGTGACGAAATCGCAGAAGATTTGAAGAGTGAAATTCAAACAAGACAATCATATATTAGGTTTGAAAACGGGCAGATTGAATTAGGGCAATTGGAAAATATATTTAAAGCGGTTTTGGACAATGAAGCTTTGAGGTTTAAAGAAAATGATGAAGATATAGCGTATATTTCCAACAAAGCATTAAACATTAAAGATGCAAAAGTAGACGGAGATTTGCAGATTAGGAACTTTAGATGGCAAGCAAGAGAAAACGGGAATTTATCATTGGTAATGATTTAGCTACTCGCCTTTACAGTTTAATTGGTTGCACAATAAAAAACTAAATAATATCAAAACTTTGTAGGTTACACGAAAAAAATCCCTGAGAGCTAAAATGCTTTCAGGGATTTTTCTTGTTTATTGACAAAATTATCAAATCATTATTTATTTTCTAAAGAGTTTTCTTTGTCTCTAAGTTGGATTTTTAGCTTATAATTTAACCAAAATGTGCTGACTACTCTTGCAAGAGTTGCGAGTTCATCAATTTCCTTATCTGTATAGTTTGTAGAGTGAGCACAGTGCTCAAATCCAATAAGTCCGTGCATAGAGTTGCTGTAAGGAATTGGAAATATTATAGAAGATCTCATTCCTGCTGTAAATAATAGCTCAACCTCAGGATTTCCTAAAAGTGACTCGATATCTTGAATGATGAGTTTGCCTTCACGAACAAGTTGTGGATAAATATTTGGAAAAATACAAACAGGGAATTCGTTTAGATATTCGTTATGTCCAAATAGTTCTTCATTATCCCAACTGAAAGTTTTTTTGCAATATTCACCATCTTCAGAAACTTCAAAAATATAGCCTTTGCTTAAATCCAATTGGTCGCTTATCAGTTTTAAAGCGGCAGGGAAAATGTTTTCAGGGCTTTTATTTTCATTTAACATACTGAAGATGAATTTTGAAAGCATAGACGTGATGGAGTTGCTGTCTTGTTTTCCAAAATCTATTTCAGTGCGCTGAGAATTATATACAACTGATTTCATATTTGGTGTATACATTGAATAGTTGTTTTTACCTTGCGCCTTAACAGTGTAAAGTGCTGTGTCTGCGTTTTGGAACAATGTTTCATAACTATCGCCATGTTCGGGTGATTTAGAAATACCGACACTAGCAGAAATATGTGTTAATGAAGGTCCTTCTCCGAAAGTGTTTCTGAAAGAAGAACAAACTTCTCTGGCTTTCGATAAAACAATTTCTTCATCTAAACAGCTTTTTACCAATACGATAAATTCATCTCCTCCTGCTCTTCCGATAATATCATCAGAGCGGAAAATATGCTTTAGAGAATCCGAAAGCTGAATTAATACAGCATCTCCGTATAAATGTCCGATTTTGTCGTTGACTTCCTTGAAATTATCTATATCAATAATCATTAGGTAATGATTTGCATCTACAAAACGACGATTTTTAAGCGTTTCTGAGATGAGTTTTTCAGATGAAACTTTATTATATAGACCTGTTAATAGGTCGGTTTCAGATTTTTTTGTCAATTCATTAATTTCGTTTTGTTGTGTGCTAATGTCATTTAATTTTCCAATTGCTTTTACAGGTCGTCCCTTTTCGTCAGAGAAAATTTTATAATGAACGAGATACCAAAATGTTTCACCCGATTTTGAATGCATATGAAGTTTTGCAGTAACAGTTTCGTCTGATGGTTGTAGCACGGAACTGCTTACATGGTTTCTGCTGTCAGGACAAATTAGTTGCCCTGAACGAATGATATTTGAAAAGTTTGTGATTATCTCAGGCAATCCAAAACGATTAACAAATTTTTGGGAGCAAATTGCAACATCTCGAACAATGTCATACTCGAAAAATGCATCTTCAGTTAAGTTTGCAATGTTATCAATAAAACTTCTCATGGTTTCAATTTCATGAGATAGCTGTTCGTTCTGGTTGAAATATTCAATTGATAAAATAACATAAGAATGCTTTTCGCCTTTTTTACGGAATGAGCGACCTTTTGCCCTTATTGGTACAACCCCTTTTTCTTTGTGTTTAAGGTTTACATTAAGAGTGAGTTCTCTTTTTGTGCTGTTATTTATCTGTGAAATTGCAGAGTTAATTAATAAAACTAAGTTTGAACTTTCGTGCAATAAGTTAACTGCTTTGTTAGCAAAAGTTTCTTCGAATTCGCTTTTAGTATATCCAATTAAATCTAAAAAGCACTCATTGACTGAAACGAGAGTTAAATCATTATCATATTTAAGGAGCATTGTAGCCGAAACGGATAAGAGTATGTCGTGCTCTTGCGTTTCTATGTCTCGTAAATTACTCATTTGTTAACCATGTCATTGTGAATATCGCACAAGACTTTACCTTCCTTGATTAGCTTAAAAAATATATAATATAACATCATTGTGAAGAAAAAATGAATTTCTTAATATATATATTAATCAGTTACTCTAAACTTTCAAAATATAAAGCTACTGCACCAATTGCAGTGGCGAACATAGCATTGTCAGGAATAATGAACTCTAAATCGTACATTAGTCCAACTTCGCCTAAAAGAATTTTAGCCTTTGGGAATGTAGCTGCAGAACCGGTTACCACTATTTTTTTAATGCTTGTATTTCTGCAAGCGAACACAGCCATCATTCCTATGGTTTGATAAATCATGTTCATTATTCCGATGCAAAAATCAGATTTTTTTGCAGTGTTGCTGATTTTTCCAAAATTTGAAGCAGTGGCATAATCAGGGAGTAACGGAATAACTTCGTTGCTGATGTCTTTTATCATTAAATCAATTTTTGATAAATCTCCATTTTCTGCAAGTTCTATGATTGGGTCAATTTCCTTTTCAGAAAAAAGTTTAGATGATAGACCTATTAATGTTCCACCCCCAACACCGCTTCCTCCGATGTGAGTGACACTGTTGCCTTTTGCCTCAACAAAAGCAGTTCCAGTTCCCATGCTGATAATCAATGCCTCTTCCAAACCCGAAATCATTAATCCGCCATGACCTATCGCATCTATTTCTTTAATTCTGGTTGTAGGTATCCCATAAATGTCACCGATGGTTTGAGTAGAACCTACACCGGTTAAAACTATGTGTTTAACATCGTGTAAAGCAATATTGTTTTTATATAAAATGTTTCCTATTGCACCGTAAAGCCTCGTGATTTGGTCTCCGGCAGTTACTTGTATGCTATCAACTATTTTTTTATATTCATTAAAGGAAACAATTTTTGTTGTTGAGCCACCTATATCAATTCCAAGTGTATATTGCATAAAACTCCCCCAATTTCCACTAACATATTATTAGTATAGCATATTAATGCGAAAAAGGAAAGAGTTACAAGCAAATTTTTTTGTCATTTTGCTTGTAAATTAGTTCGAAAAAATATATAATTAAAAAAAATAAAAAAATTATTGAAATAAATGCAATAAAACGACCTACTTATGTATTAGTAGTGTGAAAGAGGTTAAAAACTATGCTTATAATTTGTACGACGTCAGCAGATGAAAGGTGTGACAATCGAATATTGGATTCCTATATTTACAATATAGGAAAAGGGAGTAAAGAAGCACTAGAAGCTTTATACACCCAAACAAAATCGTCTGTCTACAGTTTTGCACTTTCTATTTTGAAAAACCAGCAGGACGCTCAAGATGTATTGCAAGATTGTTTTATAAAGATTCTAACAGCAGCAAGCGATTATAAAACTTTTGGTAAACCGATGGCATGGATACTTACAATTACAAAAAATTTATGCTATCTGAAAATTAGGGAAAAAAAGAAAACCGATTCTCTGTTTGAGGAAAATCTAGAAAATTTAACTGCACCGGCTTTAAAAGTAACTACCGAGGATAAAATAGTATTATACAAATGTATGAATGATTTATCCGATGTTGAAAGACAAATAGTTGTGTTACACGCTGTGTCAGGACTTAAACACAGAGAAATTTCAAAGGTTATGGATATCCCACTTTCTACCGTTCTTTCTAAATACAACCGAGCGTTGAAAAAACTAAAAAATTTGCTAGAGGAGAGTGTTTAATGTGAAAAAGAGAGATATTGAAAAAAGAATAAGTGATTCCTTTTCACATGCGACACCAGATGTTTGGGAAAACATCCTTAGCGCATATGAAGAAAAGAAGGCGGATATTATTATGAAAAATGTTAACTTAAATTCGAGCAAAAGCTCAGTTGGAAAATCATTCATGTGGAAAACATCATTTGCAGTAGCAGGATTGGCAATTGCAACAGTAGCAGGAGTTGCTACAGTAAATTTCCTTAATACACCAAACATCAGCTCAACAGTTTTGCTTGATGTAAATCCATCAATCGAAATTGACCTTGATGATAAAGAAAATGTAGTTGAAATAGAAGCAAAAAACGATGATGGAAAAACAATAATTGATGACATAAATGTAAAAGGCAAAGATTTAGACACAGCTTTAGACGCGATTCTTGATGAAATGGTAGCTCAAGGATATATTAACGATACTGCAAATTCAGTTTTAGTAAGTATTGATGGTGATGACGAAGTTAAAAATGCAGAATTGAAATCACAAATCGCAGAAAAAGTAAATCAAGTTCTTACACAAAATAACATTTCAGGCGCAGTTGTAACACAATCAATAGATGATGATGTTGCTGAATTGGTTACAAAATACAACATCTCAGAGGGTAAAGCACAATTAGTTGAAAATTTACTTGAAGCAAACGATATGTACAAAGAAGAGGATTTGGTTAACCTCACTGTTGACCAATTGGTAATTTTAAGCTCATCTTCAAAAAATCAAAATGATGACTTAGAAGTTAATGGCAGTGTTAATGAAACAGGCTACATCGGAAAAGACGCAGCTCTTGGCATAGCTTTAACAGAAGTAGAAGCAGATAGTGGCGCTCCTATTACTGGAAACATTTTCGACCAAGAGATTGAACTTGACCTTGAAGATGGTGTTATGGTTTATGAAGTTTCTTTCGATTACAACACTTTTGAGTACGAAATTGATATCAATGCAATCACAGGTGAAGCAGTTAAATTCGAAAAAGATCTTTTAAACGATGAAGACATTGATGATAATAACGACGACGATAACGAAGACGATGATGATGACGATGACACTTCAAGTGTAGCAGTTGAAGTTATCACAAGTGAAGAAGCATTACAAATTGCAGTTGCAGAAGTTGAAAAAGATTTAGGAATTCAAGTTACAGGCGAGCTTATTGACCAAACAGTTGAATTTGACGAAGACGACAATAAAAATATCTACGAAATTTCATTTGAATACGACAACTATGAGTTTGACATTGATGTAGATGCAGTCACAGGTGAAGTAGTTAAATTTGATAAAGATTTAAATGATGATATCGACGACGATAAAGACGACGACCAAGATGATATCGACGACGATAAAGACGACGACCAAGATGATATCGACGACGACCAAGACGATATAGACGATGACCAAGATGATATCGACGACGACCAAGACGATATAGACGACGACCAAGACGATATAGACGATGACCAAGATGATATCGACGACGACGATGACGACCAAGACGACTAATAGTAAAATACTAAAAGTTAATTTAAATGTTTAATTTCATAAGTTTAACATAAAAAAGGGACGCCTACTTATTCAGTATGGTGTCCCTTTTTTTGTTTTGGTTAGACTGTCAGATATTATTTGAACCCACCTCATAAGAGTAGATTTCGCCATTAAACTGCGTTATCCTCCTAGTAAAACACGAGTTTAACGTCGTCTGCCTTGTTTAATAACATAATCTACTCTTTTGTGGTCGAAGATTTTTAAAGTAATATGTGGGCTTGTCGATAAACCGTGATTAACTCCAATTGCTATATATAGAATGTGCAATGATTGTATCAGGGCTTTCGTCCAGCGTGAACCCCGAAATCATGTTTCCCACTGTAAATTTGTCATCAAATAACTGCTCATCTTTTGGAACTGATGTCGGTGTGTTTATTCCCATTTCGGTTTCATCTGTTATGATTACAGTTTTTCCTGTGTCAAGCACAAAACTCATACCATCGTCAGAAACGCTGACAATTTTGCCCTCAATGTTAACAGCAACATCTTCTATGGTTGCATCGGTATCGCTATCGGTTGTGTTATTTTCAAATTCGTCTATCGTTCTGATTTCTGTTACGTCTATTTGTAGTGGGTAAGACTCCATTATCTCCCCTGTGTAATACACCACGATTTCGTCATCGACAGAAAAGAGTGTGTCGGAAATAGATAAATTTACTTTAACTTTATCTCCGGAGGATAGGATATGTTCTTGGTCATCGTTTGGTGTGACAATTGCGATATCACCATCAAGCTCGGTTATTACTCCTTTGAAAATAGAGACAGAATTTCCACAAATTGCTATGTTTTCATCGTCTACTGTGTTTTTCGAAATATCCATAGAATCAACGCTTGATGGCGGAGTTCCTCCGTTTTCATTTGGAACACCTGAATTTTCGTTTGCGCATGCAGTGAACATAGAAATTGCTGTAGCTCCGACTAATAAAAATACTAATAACTTTTTCATTTATTTTACCATCCTTTTAATGTCTATTTAATACCT
>CAYJBU010000008.1:0-34480 GCA_964368155.1 uncultured Eubacteriales bacterium
GACGCCGTTTTTGTACGATTTATTGGGTTGACTTTATTTTTTCTCGTTCATATGACGAGCGTTTGAAATCATTAGTTTAATTCTGTTTTCTTGATTAATTGCGGTTGCACCTGGGTCGTAATCAATTGCAACAATGTTAGATTGTGGGAAATATTCCTTAATTCTTCGCATCATTCCCTTGCCAGCAACGTGATTTGGCAGACAGCCAAAAGGCTGTGTGCAAATGATATTTTCGGTTCCACTGTGGATAAGTTCAATCATCTCGCCTGTCAATAACCAACCCTCGCCCATTTTGTTTCCCAAACCAACATAACCCTCAACCATTTTTTTTGTGACTGAAAACTGTTGTGGAGGACGAAACATAGGATATTTCTTAATTGCGTTGATTAAATCGTTTTGCCAACCTAAAACTCGCTTTTCAAAGAAGCTAGCAAAATGGTGTTTTAGCTTGCCACCACCATATATCAAAGGGTCTTCAACCCTGTTGTCAATCTTAAAAATCAAAAAGTCGAGCAATCCAGGAACGACGATTTCCACTCCCTCGTTTTGCAAAAACTCTTCAAGCCCATTGTTGCCCAATGGCGCATATTTAACGTAAATCTCGCCAACTATTCCAACTCGGACCTTTTCTACACTTTTATCAAGTTTGATTTTTGAAAAATCATCAATAATTAGAGGTGTGTTCTCTTTAATCTTTTTATAAGTAACATTCGAGCGCTTTTTAAATTGCTCATATAAATTTTTAACCCATTTATTTACGAGTTCATCGGTTTCGCCCTTGTTAACTTCATATGGCCTTGTTTGATTTGAGAGCAACATCAGCAAATCTCCGTAAATAATACCATAAATCATTTTTTTAACAAGCCCTAAAGTAAACTTAAATCCAGGATTTTTTTCCATACCCGATAAATTCAGAGAAATAACGGGAATATCCTCAAATCCACTTCGCTTCAAGGCTTTTCTAAGCAAATATATATAGTTGGACGCACGACATCCACCACCTGTTTGAGTGATAATCAAGCCTGTTTTTTTCAAGTCATAAACACCGCTTTTAAGGGCATTTATCAATTGACCGATTACCAAAAGAGCAGGATAGCATGTGTCGTTGTGTACATTTTTTAAGCCCTCGTTTACAATTTCTCTTCCGCTGGTTTCCAGTGGAATTAAATTATATCCGTGCAAAGCAAAAGCACCTCTGAACATCCTAAAATGTATTGGCAACATATTAGGTGCAAGCAGGGAATAACCCTCTTTTTTCATTTCTTTGGTGAAAAGCAGCCTTCCATCTTTTGAATATTTATGCTTTGCCATCAGGACCCTCTCTTTTCCTTGGATTGTTTTAAATCAATCGCAGCTAGTAAACTGCGAATTCTGATTTTAATTGCACTCAAATTATTGATTTCATCAATTTTAAGTTGAGTGTAAATTTTTCCGCTTTTTTCTAATATAAATTTAACTTCATCACCTGTTATGGAATCAATCCCACATCCAAAAGAGACAAGCTGAATTAGCTCGGTGTCCGAATGGTGTGCCGCATATTGTGCAGCGTCATATAGTCTCGCGTGGTAAGTCCATTGATTTAAAACTTGTTTTTTGCCCGATTTGGCTTTGTGTGCAACAGCATCTTCTGTCAAAATTGCAAGGTCAAAAGAAGTCACTAATTTGTCTAATCCATGATTAATTTCAGGGTCAACATGGTAAGGTCTTCCTGCCAAAACAACTGATTTAAGATTGTTGTTTTTACAGTATGCAATAATTCTATCTCCCTCTTCTCTTATGTCATGCATCCACTTTTCATATGAATTATACGCTGACTTTGTAGCGCTTTTAACCTCTTTTAAAGTGAGTGAAAAATCTTTGCCTAGATATTCAAACATCTTTGTAGCAAAGTGCTTGGGTTTGTGTAATCCAACATATCCTTGATAATACATCACTTCTTTTAAAACTTCCATGTTTGCGCTTAAAAGCTCGGGATAATAAGCAACAACAGGGCAGTTATAATTGTTGTCGCCCCTGCCCTCATCAAAACTATAAGGCATACAGGGGTAGTAGATTTTAGTCACGCCTTTGTCAATAAGACTTTGAATGTGTCCGTGCATTAATTTAGCTGGGTAACACACAGTGTCAGAGGGAATTGTGTCTTGTCCTTTTCTATATAAATCACGGCTTGATACATCGGAAAGAACGACCTCGAACCCTAATTCGGTGAAAAATGTGTGCCAAAACGGAAGATTTTCAAACATGTTTAGGCCAAGTGGAATTCCAATTTTTCCATGTTTGCCTACTTTGGGTTGAAGTGAAAGAATTTTTTCCATTTTATAATTAAACATATTCGGAATATCTATCTTGCCTTTTATTCCAAGTGGCTTTTCGCATCTATTTCCCGAGATGAATTTTCGGTTTCCTTTAAAAGTATTTACAGTTAAATTGCAATGGTTGTTGCACAACTTACAGTGTGTGGTTTGGCTTTTGTGCTCAAAAGAGATAAGCTCGTCCAAACTAGACATACAGGAATTTGCTAAATTCAATTCCTTTGAATAAAGTGCAGCGCCAAAAGCGCCCATTAAACCTGAGATTGAGGGGCGAATGACATGCGTGTCGACCTCAATTTCAAAACTGCGAAGAATTGCATCGTTTAAAAAAGTTCCGCCTTGCACGACAATATGTTCACCTAAATCTTTAGGTGAGGCTGCTCTTATTACTTTATAAATTGCATTTTTTGTTACGCTAACTGAGAGGCCTGCAGATATATCAGCAAGTGTTGCGCCCTCTTTTTGTGCCTGCTTTACAGAAGAATTCATGAAAACTGTGCAGCGAGAGCCTAAATCCACCGGTTTTTTTGCAAATAAACCCTCTTTTGCAAAGCTTTGAGCGGTGTGCCCCATAGATTTTGCAAAAGTCTCGATAAACGAACCACAGCCAGAAGAGCAAGCTTCGTTTAAAATGATATTATCAATGACCCCGTTATTTATTTTAAAGCATTTAATGTCCTGACCGCCGATGTCAAGTATGAAATCCACCTCGGGATTAAAATATGAAGCAGCATAGAAATGCGCTACTGTTTCGACAAGTCCAGCATCTAAATTAAATGCGTTTTTAATCAATTCTTCGCCATATCCTGTGACTGCGCTTGCGTTGATAATAATTTTGTCAGAGCAAAGTTCGTAAATTTTTTGAAGCTCGTCCCTTACTATGCTTACAGGATTTCCTAAATTTGATTGATAAAACGAATACAAAAGTTCAGAATTTTCGCCTATTAGACATAGCTTTGTAGTCGTAGAACCGCAATCAATTCCAAGATAAGCATTGCCACTATAATTCTCTATTGGAAAATGCTTGACATCTGCCTTTGTGTGTCTTTCAATAAATTTGTCGTAGTCGTGCCTGTTTTCAAAAAGAGGGGGAAGTCTAAGTGTTGTAGTTGGCTCGTCCTTTGAAGACTTAAGCAAAGACACAAGCTCTTCCCATGTATATTTATTGTCGGTGTTTTCCAGCGCATAAGTAGCAGCACCCATCGCCACTGCGTAAATTCCCCAATCTGGAAAAATTGCGTCTTCCTCGCTGAGAGAAAGTGTTTCGATGAAGCGTGCTCGTAAAGCCTTGAAAAAGAAGAGAGGACCGCCCAAAAACAAAACTTTCCCACGAATTTTCTTACCTTGAGCGAGACCTGTTATAGTTTGGTCGACAACTGCTTGAAAAATACTAGCTGCAACATCTTCCTTTTTTGCTCCCTGATTGAGCAAAGGTTGAATGTCGGTTTTTGCGAAAACTCCGCAACGAGAGGCAATTGTATATATGAATTGGTGATTTTGAGCAAGCAAATCCAACTCTGTCGGCGTTACCGCCAACAAAGTTGCCATTTGGTCTATAAACGCGCCTGTTCCACCAGCGCAAGAACCGTTCATACGCTCTTCAACTTGACCGTTTTTATCAAAAAATAAAATTTTAGCATCTTCTCCGCCAAGTTCTACAACAGCGTCAGTGTCCTTCATTTTTCTGCGAACAAGCTCACCGGTTGCATAAACTTCTTGAACAAAAGGAATTTCTGTCGCCCTTGCAACGCCCAATCCTGCTGAACCTGTGATTGCAACCGAAAATTGTTCGTTTCCAATTATATCCTTTGCTTCCTCAACCATTTTAAGAGTGGTTTCGCGAACTTGAGAAAAATGGCGTTCGTACCTGCTGTGTATTGTCTTACCATCCGAAATTATTGCTAGCTTTGCTGTTGTGGAACCAATATCCACACCAATAGTAAAATTCATTAAAAGTCCTCTTCTAAGATTACAATATTATGTAAACTATATTAGCTAAATTGCAAAATAAAAATGATTTTCTAAATTAATATAAACACGGTGTTTAGATTATTATAAAAGTTAATTATATATATTTGCTAATTTGGGTTGTTTGAAATAAAATGTCATAATTTGCAGTTTACAATTGTTATAATTGTATACCTATATGATTTAATTGTCAATACAAGCTTAAAAAGATTAACGAAAAGGATACATTTCAAGAGTATTACTACTATTATTAAATTTCTAACTAATACACAATCATGCTTTCGTTGGTGGAACAAAGGGTCTTTAAATGACTCATTAATTAGTAATTTCTAACAATTCGCCTAAGCTACAAAATGTATAACCTGCGTTTTTATGTTGGACTATCAACTCCTCAAGGATGTCGTTGCTTCTTTGCAAGGAGGAATCAAGCGAAAGAATTGCTCCGTTATGCGTTTTCGAAGTCATAGAAGAAATTAAATCTTGTTGGGAGAAAATAGATGAACTTTCATCAAAACTTAAACTCCAAAATATGGTGGAATAACCCAGTTCGCTTGCGTGTCTAACGTTTTGAAGCGAGTATTTTCCGTGTGGAGGTCTATAGATTTTTTCGCAATCTACCCCAAAAAGAGTAAAATATTCCTCTTCAAAAGATGCTAATTCAGTTTGAAATTTATCCATAGTAAGCATGTCGACCACATTGTTGTATGTTGCGGTGCTGTTGCCGATTATATGCCCTGCATCTGCTATTCTTTCTGCGTATTCCGGATAATTTTGAAGAAAAACCCCTGTCACAAAAAAAGTAGCGCAAACCTCGTGCTTTTCCAGAACTTCTAAAATATTATCTAGACCCTGAACTTCATTCCCTGTGTTAAAAGTTAAATAAATTCCCTTTTGTGATTCATCGCCAACGAAGTAACTGTTGAATTCATGCAAAACTTCTTGTTTTTCGTTTCCGTTAGGAGTTCCGCCATTATCGCTGAATTGCACACCCCAATCAGAAACGGCAGAGGCGATTTGAACACTCTGCTGAGTGTTACTAAAAGCTATAAGAAAACCTCCTAAAGATACGGCGAATAAGAGCAATAACCCGGAAATTATGGCGTTTTTTCCACTTGCAGACGTAACTTGTTCCTCTACTATTTTTATCATGAGAACACCCCCCCATATATAATTATGAGAGGGTGTGAAAATATATTCAAAACAAATTATTTATCATCTAAAAATTCTTTAAGTATTTCCTGCGTGTCGAATTTATTGATGTTTTTAGTTGGCGTTGGTTCTTTAGAAAAGTCGAAATCAGGTTTTGAGGCTGATTTTGAAGATTCAGATACTTTAGAAATGTTAAAATCTGCTTTTGGAGGAACTTTTTTTTGCGATGTTGAACTAGATATATTAACATTGGTATTTTTTTTGTTTATGGGTTGTTTTTCTTCAATATCTGCGTTTTTTTTTGCTTGTTTTTTTGGTACGACTGGCTGTTTGTGAGAATTTTGTATATTCATTGGTTTGGGCTTTGGAGTGGTGCTTGTCTTTTTTGCAGTAGAAGCAGGTTTTTTTGCAGGGGTAGGGGTGGCAACTGCTTTTTTTGGGGAAGAGACGGACCAAAAAATCACGCCTGAAATACCTAAAACTCCTACACCTATGAATACAATCCCCGCCAAAGTTAGGGTGTCTTTGATTTCGTTTCTAGACTCAGTAACTTGACCAATTACTACATATCCTTGATCTAACAAGTGTTGGTTGCTGTCGGTTTGTGTAGCTTGCGCAGAAAAAGGGAGAGTGCATAAAAGTAATAATAAAACCAACAATATTTTAGCTGGGAATTTTTTTTGAAATTTTGCTATATTCATCGAAGACCTCCAACGGCGAATTGATAATTTATAACTTATTGTAATTCTGTTGAAAACAGAAATTTTTATGTATTGGTTTGACTATAAAGTCGACTTATACATTTTATCATGCTTTTATTGGGAATACAAGTATTATTTGATGAATTTAGTTTTAATATGCAAAAAGAAGTTACACTAATGTAATAGTTTTAGCGTTATTAGCATATAAATTGCTAAAAAAGCAATTGTTACAAATTTGTAACAAGGCAATCTTAAGGATTTATATCAATCTTGTAACAATAAAAGTACACAAATATTATTCGATTAAGGAAAATTAAGTTCGATTATAAAGCTTGTAAAAACATTATGGATAAATAAAATTAGTGAAATTGCACAAAAAAATAGAAAATTATTCTATATTAATTTTTGTTTTTAGGTATTGCAATTGTAACAATTCTGTGTTAAAATGTAACTACATTGTAACATATATCTTCTCTTAAGAAAAAACTCTTAGATAAAAGGTGAAGCCTAAAAGGATTTGGGCAGTGAAGATATTATTGAATTTCACCTTTAATTATTAATTTGTTTTTATCTAAATTTTTGTTTCCTCCTGTTTTGATTTTAGGAAAACGGAGCCTTGTTTTTCAAGGCTCCGTTTTCCTGTTCTAAAACATGGCACTTGTGAATAGACATTTTTGGTGTCAAGGGCGACGATTTACTTTCTCAAGATGAGCACAATTCGACTAAACGCACCAAAAGTGGTTTTTTATTTATATGTTAATTTCAAACTATACACTAAATTTTTGGATAATAATAAAATTTTTATTAATTATATACGTTTTACAGTATATTCCTATTGATTTTTTTTCTTAAATGCAATATAATAGTAATGCGAAGAGGTGTCGAAATATGTCGCTTTTTCTTAGATTATTACTGACTATTCTAAGTGAATGTGAATATAAAACGCGCTAAATACATATGAGTAGTTAACGGTTAATCCAGATATTAAGGAGGCGAAATCCGTGGAGCTGTGGTGGGAATCTTTGGGATTAGTAGGTCAAATGTTAGCATGTGTAGCTGTCCCTGCTACAATCATTATTGTAATTCAAGCTGTTTTCGCAATGTTCTTTTCGGAAGAGCCTGAAACCGAGGTGGATAATTATTCCGCGCCTGATGTTGATGACATAGATGATATTTCAGGAAAATTCGACGCTCGTGGAGTTCAATTTTTTACAATCAGAGGCTTTTTAACATTTTTTGCGATTTTTGGTTGGTCAGGAATATTTTTCTTAAAATTAGACATTAATACTTATCTTTCGCTTGCGTTTGCGATTGGATTGGGTTTTATTTTCATGGTCATTACAGCCTATATTTTTTCTTTCTTTGTTTCAATGCAAAACAGTGGGAATATGGAAATTGAAAGCTCTATAGGACTCGACGGGACTGTGTATATCAGAATTCCAGCGAACAGGAGCGGAGTTGGTAAAATTAATGCGGTTGTGTCGGGCAGGTATGCGGAGTTTGATGCAATGACAGACAGTGAAGAGATAATTCCTACGGGAGCTGTGATTAAAGTTGTGGGGCTTGTCAATGAGACTGTATTATTAGTAAAATCTAAGGAGGTTATTAGTTAATTTTCGTTTAGATTAATAATTAATGTGAGGAAGGTAGTGTTATTATGCCATTTGAATTTTTAGTTTTAGTTAGTGTTATTGCAATTGTTTTTCTTTCCCTTATAATCATGTTTTTATCTAGGTATAAAAAGTGTCCATCTGACAGAGTAATGGTTATTTATGGTAAGGTTGGTCAAAATCAAGACGGAACTCCAAGGAGTGCGAAGTGTATCCACGGTGGTGCGGCTTTTATTATTCCTGTAGTTCAATCTTTTGCTTATTTAGATTTGACGCCAATTTCAATTCAGGTTGATTTGACAAATGCGCTTTCAAGGCAAAACATCAGAATTGACGTTCCTAGTAGATTTACTGTTGGAATTTCAACCGAAAAAGGCGTTATGCAAAATGCAGCTGAAAGACTTTTAGGATTAAAACTTGTCGAAATTCAAGAACTTGCAAAAGATATTATTTTTGGTCAATTGAGACTCATCATTGCCACAATGGACATCGAGGAAATCAACACAGACAGAGACAAGTTTTTGGAAGCTGTTTCAAGCAATGTTGAAACAGAGCTTAAAAAAATCGGACTTAGACTAATTAACGTTAACGTAACAGACATAACAGATGAATCAGGTTATATCCTTGCATTGGGTAAAGAAGCGGCTGCAAAAGCTATTAATGATGCAAAAAAATCTGTTGCTGAAAAAGAGCGTGACGGTGCTATCGGTCAAGCGAATGCAGAAAAAGACCAACGTATTAATGTTTCTGAGGCTGAATCTCTTGCGATTACAGGTGAAAACACTTCACAAGTTGCAATTTCGTTGAGTAATGCGCAACGTCGTGAAAAAGAGGCTGAGTCCCTTAGAATTGCAACTAGTGCTGAGAAAATTCAAGCAGCGAAAGCTTTGGAAGAGGCTTATGCTGCAGAGCAAGAGGCGGAGCTTGCGCGTTCTACTCTTGAAAAAGCAACTCTTGAGGCAGATGTTATCGTTAAAGCTGAAATTGCAAAGCGTAAACTTGAGCTCGAGGCAGAGGCAGAAGCAGAGCAAACAAGAAGAAAAGCAAAAGGTGACGCTGACGCTATATTCATGAAAATGGAGGCTGAAGCGCGAGGTATTCAAGAAATTCTTACAAAGCAAGCGGCTGGTCTTGCAGAAGTGGTTAAAGCTGCAGGTGGAGATGCGAATGATGCACTCAAACTTATGATTGCAGATAAGATGGAAAGTTTGATGCGTATTCAAGTTGATTCAATCAAGAATATTAAATTTGATAAAATTACTGTTTGGGATGGCGGAAACAGTGGCGAGGGAAAATCTTCCACCTCAAATTTCCTTTCAGGCTTGATGAAAAGCATACCTCCTATGAATGATATGTTTGATATGGCTGGAATGAAATTGCCCGATTATCTTGGAACGAGCAAAGGCGAAGCCTTAATTCCCGAGATAGAAACTGAAAAAGTTCAAGCCGAAACTCAATCGGAAGAGGTTTGATTCAGAAGGGTTAGTGACTGGTTTTGAAGAAATTAATTAATAACTTAATCCCTGAAACTAAGAACAACTTTTTTACAGAAGAAGACGCAAAAATGACCATGTCTTTGGTTAATTCCAATGAGTTAGAAAAGGCAAGAGAACACCTATTTAGGGTGGAGGAAAGTGCAAGAAATTCATTTTGGCATTTTGTATATGCTAAGTACAACTATAAAAAAGGTTGGCTTGAGTCTGCATATATACACTACAAAAATGCCTATGAGTTATCCCCAAATAATCGAGAGTTCAGCGAGGAATACCAAAGAATTTGCCAACAAAGACAGGGTAATGAAAAAAAGTTTCTGCGCTCTGAAAACAAAGGTCAAAGAGCGGGGAATTGCCTTGATTTATGTTTGGATTTCTGCCCTTGTTGTAATTAAACTGATTTTTAATAGTATACATATAGGTTGGTAGTTTTGTTATTATCACATCAAAAATTTTAGGAGTCGCATTTGTTGTGACTCCTAAATAATAGCGATTATTCTATTTTAAATTGCTGATTTCGATATTGTTTGGGTGATTTTAGTCCAAGTTCTCTAAATGCTCTAAAAAAACTGGTCAAACTTTCATAACCACAGTCAAAGGCTATTTCTGTGATGCTTTTATCGCTTTTTTGAAGCAAATCTATTGCGCTGTGAGTACGGATAGTGTTTAAATACCTCGTAATCGAACAGCCTATTGTTGCGGTGAATGTCCTGGAAATATGATATTTACTAACTCCTATATCTTTTGAAATCATATCAAGAGATATTTTTTTTGTGTGATTTTCGCTTAGAAATCGCAGTAATTCGGGCAACCATTCGTTTGCGTTCGTAGAAGCAAGTTTTGTAGCATGTAAGTTTTGCACAATATATGATAATATTATTGTTAAAAAAGACCTTGTTAATATATTATCTTCATGCAAATTTTTCCTTTTGTTAAATTGTTCAACACAGTAATCAATATCGGAATTTCGAACTTGAACTACAGGGTTGTCTGTTGCATATTTAGAAAAAAATGAGCTGTAGTCACTAATATAACTATTGTCGAAAATCCACATATATGACTTGAAATCACCCTCGCTTTTATACGCATGTATGGTATGAGGGAATGCAATGTAAAAATTTCCTTCGTTAATAATATGTTTTTGGAAATTACTTTCCACAATGAGAACACCTTTTTCGACATAGATTAACTCAATTTCTTTGTGTGCATGGGCGAAAAAATTAAAGGAATTAGGGGAAGAAAAAAAGTATTTTGTAGACCTGTTTTCGTAAAATATCATTCTAAAACCTCGCACCGCAATATTTGGCATAAAAAAGTTTGTATTTGGTAAGTATTATAGCACAATAAATGATAATATACAAGTAAATATATTTATTTAAAAGGGGATAGTTTGAAATGATTTTCAAACGGGATTTTTTGTGCGTTCATGTTCGAAATTACGGATTTTCGTTGAATTGTCTGCTTACAGAAGATACCTCCTCGAAGAAAAGGAAGGTTTAATATTATGAAACATACAGTCGCAATCATTGGAGTGGGCGGAATGGGCTCATGGCATTATCACAATATTCAAAATTATGAGAAAAACAGCATTATTCCAAATATTGCTATTAAAGGATTTTTTGATTTGCAACCCGAAAAATCAATCGAGATTTTAGCAAAAAAAGATGTAACAGAGTACTATTGCTATAACAGTGTGCAAGAGATTTTGGACGATGAAGAAATCGACATGGTTACAATTGCTACACCAAATGATGTTCACAGAGATTTAGCAATTAAATGCATGAGAGCAGGCAAAAACGTTGTTTGCGAAAAACCTGTTACGCTTAACGCAAAAGAGTTAGAAGATATCATTGCTGTTTCAGAAGAGACAGGAAAAGTATTTTGCGTGCACCAAAACAGAAGATGGGACAAGGATTATAACATTGTTAAAAAAATCCTAAAAGATGGAAAAATCGGAAAACCTTATTTTATTGAAAGTCGTGTTCAAGGTTCAAGAGGCGCAATGCACGGTTGGAGAGGGTTTAAAATCAACGGTGGCGGAATGTTGCTTGACTGGGGTGTTCATCTAATCGACCAAATGATGATGATGATTGAAAGTCCTGTGGTTTTAGTAACTTCTCATATGTTTAATATTTTTGAGCCTTCAGAAGTTGATGATAACATTAAATTGTTCCTAAGATTTGAAAACGGAGTTTCTGCTACTCTAGAAATGGCTACAAACTGCTTTATTCATCACCCACGTTGGCATGTTTGCTGTGACAACGGAACTGCTGTTGTTCAAAACTGGGCTTGTGAAGGAAAAATTCTTCAAAAGAAAGAAGACAGCGACATGGCTTGGGAAGATGTTATGGTATACACAGAGGCAGGACCTACAAGAACTATGGCTCCTCGCCCTGAAACAACAATAGTTGAAACAGCATTACCTGAAGTTAAAACTGATATTACAGAGTTTTATCAAAATGTGGTTGATGTAATTGATAAAAAAGCTGAATTGCTTGTTAAACCAGCAGAAAATCTTCGTGTAATGAAAGTTATTGACGCTTTGTTCGAGTCACAAGAAAAGGGAATTGGCGTTGTTTGCCGTATATAAGAGAAGTTGTTTGAAATTTATTGCTGGTTTACAGCAGAATGGAGCATAAAATGGAAAGTTCAAAAAAAGTGTTAATTTTACAAGGTGGTTGGCATGGTCACGAGCCTGAGTTAACCTCAAAGCGTTTTGCAGGATTGATGGAAAAACATGGGTATACTTGCACAATTAGTGATAATCTTGAGGTTTGTCTTGATAAAGAAATGCTAAAAGAGCTAGATTTAATTGTTGCTTGTTGGACTATGGGCGAAATTCCAAAAGAAGTTTGTGACAATATAATTGAAGTTGTTGGCGCAGGTGTTGGACTTGCAGGATGCCATGGTGGAATGTGTGACAGTTTTAGACAAAGTGTTCAATGGCAGTTTATGACCGGTGGACAATGGGTTAGTCATCCAGGGGGCGACGGTGTTGAATACACTGTTAACATTAACAAGGGCTCAAGCCCTATAACAGCAGGCCTTGATGATTTCCCTGTAAAGAGCGAGCATTATTATTTACATATCGATCCGTCTATTGAAGTTTTAGCGACAACAAGATTTCCAAAAGTAAATTATTATCACGTGTCAAATAAACCAGTGGATATGCCAGTTGCATGGACAAAATTCTGGGGACACGGCAGAGTGTTCTACACTTCGTTAGGACATCACGACGACGTGTTTGATAATTCACCTAATTCAGAAATCATGATGGAGAGAGGCATGCTTTGGGCGGCTGAGGGTAAACAATACGTTCTTGACAATAATTTAAGTGATGAACAATTTAAAAACACTGCTCAAATGTATTAATGAAAAAGCGAAAATAATTTAAAAATAAATTTTCAAACAGCAAGTTTTGTGAAGGGGTTGTCGTATTAACGAATTTTCTTGTCAAATTGCATAAACTGAATTAGATATTGTAGGGACGCACCTTGTACAAGATTACTCAAAACGTTGTGGCTTATCAAGAAAGGATGTTTATTATAATGAAAAAAGTTAAAATTGCCATGATTGGCGTAGGTTCGATCAGCGGAATTTATCTAAAAAATTTAACAGAAAAATTCTTAGAAATTGAACTCATCGGAGTTTGTGACTTAGTTCGCGAAAGAGCGGAAAAGGCACAAGAAGAGTATAAAATTCCTAAAATTTACGAAACAATGCACGATGCATTTAAAGATGAGGAAGTTGACATTGTTTTAAATCTTACAAGACCTTACGAGCATTTTGATGTTACAAGCGCTGCGCTAAATGCAGGCAAACATGTTTATTCAGAAAAACCACTTGGCGCAACTTTTGAAGAGGGCGTGAAATTGGTTGAACTAGCAGAGGCAAAAGGGCTTATGCTTGGCGGTGCACCTGACACATTCTTGGGTGCTGGAATTCAAACATGCAAAAAATTAATAGACGACGGTGCTATCGGTGACGTCATCGGAAGTGCCTGCTTTATGATTGGACACGGTCATGAGACTTGGCATCCAGACCCAGCTTTCTACTATCAATTCGGTGGTGGTCCAATGATGGATATGGGACCTTATTATGTAACTGCTCTTGTTAATTTAATCGGTGGAATTTCCGGTGTTACAGGTGTTACAAAAGCTAATTTCCCACAAAGAATTATTACAAGCAAACCAAAATGCGGTGAAATTGTTGATGTTGAGTGCCCAACACATGTAACAGGAACAATTCAATTCGACAACGGTGCATTGGGAACTATCATCACAACTTTCGATGTATATTATAACCAACAAGCAAGATTTGAAATATACGGAACAAAAGGAACATTAATCGTTCCCGATCCAAACCATTTTGGTGGACCGATTAAATTATTCAGACCAGAAGATGGCGAATACAAAGAAATGCCGTTAATGTTTGACTATAAAGAAAATAGCAGAGGTTTAGGTTTGGCTGACATGGCAAAAGCACTCTCAGAGGGCAGAGAATTTAGAGCTAACTACAAGCAAACTTTACATGTTCTTGAAGTGTTGACTGCTTTTGAAAAAAGTTCAAAAGAGCAAAAATACTACCCGCTAACAACAAAATATGTTCCTGAAATGGCAATGAAAAACAATCCAATACATGGTATTTTAGATTAATTCTGCCAAATCAAGCTTTAATCAGTCAGTCGCAATTTTGCGGCTGACTTTTTTTTGATTGAAAAGTGAAATAGTTCACTCGAAATGTTACGAATGAGCTAGCCCAAAACCGTTTTTTTAACGAAAATTATTAACAAAATAATAATTCTTTGAATTGCACTGTACATTTAATAATTTTTGGTCTATAATGAAAATACAGAGATATCTGACGAAAAGGTATATCCGATTTGAAAGTGAATTCTGTAATAATTTGATAAATTAACTGACCTTAAGGTTTTTGCCTGAAAGCAAGTTTTGATTATTTTAACATAGGATAATTGTACCTTGCAGTCAGTTCTGCAAGGTTTTTTTGTGCAAAAAACCTTGTGTAATCTCAAAAATTAAGGAGGAAAACCTGTGAGTAGAATTGGCGTTATCAGTATTTTAGTGGAAGATAAAAATCAAGTACAAGCGATAAATGAGGTTTTGCATGAATACGGCGAATTTATTCTTGGAAGAATGGGGTTGCCACATTCAAAACGTCAGCTGAGTATAATCAGCATTGTTGTTGATGCACCAAACAATGTAATTAGTTCAATTGGCGGAAAAATTGGAGCACTCAACGGAGTAAGCTCAAAAACTCTCTATTCAAAGGAATTTAGCGATGAATAAAAATGAAATTATTGAGTTGTTATCACTAGAGGATTTTAGTGATTACTATAAAAAAGCCCATGAAATTAAAAGAGATATTTATGGCGATGATGTTTATATCAGGGCGATTTTGGAGTTTTCAAATTATTGTAGGGGAGACTGCAAATATTGCGGATTAAATTGTCACAACAGAAAAATAGAAAGATATCGAATGTCTCCCGAGCATATGATTAGTGTCAGTAAAAAAGCGTTTGAAGCAGGATACAAAACCATTGTGTTGCAATCGGGAGAAGACAAGTTTTATACGGCTCCATTACTAGCTGATATTGTCAAAGAAATCAAAAAAACTGGGATAATAGTGACATTGAGTTGTGGTGAAATGAGCTTTGATGAATATAAACTTTTAAGAGAGGCTGGGGCAGACAGATATTTGTTGAAACACGAATGTTCAAATTCGGATATTTACTCGTATTTGCATTCGTTCAGCACTCTGGAAAATAGGATAAACTGCTTGAAAAATCTAAAATCATTGGGATTTGAAACCGGTAGCGGATTTATGATAGGTCTTCCAAATCAAACGCTTGAAACAATTGCAAACGATGTTTTAACCCTAAAAAGCATACCATGTGACATGGCAGGAATTGGACCTTTTATCCCTCACCCCGACACTCCGCTAAGGGATTTAAAGCAGGGTAGCACTGAGCTTACAAAAAGGGCTGTCGCACTGACGAGAATGGTCATGGGCGAGATTAATTTGCCTGCTACAACGTCTTTATCGGTTATTAGCAAAAAAGAAAAGGACGATATTTTTTCTTGTGGGGCCAATGTAATAATGAAGAAAGTTACTCCAGATGAATTTAGAAAATATTATGAAATCTATCCGACAAATTTGAAATATAATGGAATAGAGATTGACAGAAAGGATTTAGAGGAACAGTTGAAAAAGCTTGGCTGTATCCCGGTGTAGATTATGTATAACATGAAATCTCAAATCGCAGAAGAATTTATAGACAATGAGGAAATCCTTAAAAGTTTAGAATTTGCAGAAGAGAACAAAAATAATAAAGAGCTTGTCCAAAGCATTTTGAGAAAAGCGACAATGAAAAAAGGTCTTACGCACAAAGAGGCTGCAGTGCTTTTGCTGAATGAAGATCAAAAAGTGAAAGAGCAGATTTTTATGCTTGCCAAAGAAATTAAAAAAGAATTTTATGGAAACAGAATAGTCCTTTTTGCTCCACTCTACCTGTCAAATTATTGTGTGAATGCTTGTGTGTATTGTCCATTTAAACACGCAAACAAAGAAATTAAAAGAAAAAAACTGACCCAAGAAGAAATTAAAATTGAGACAATTGCACTTCAAGACATGGGTCACAAAAGGCTTGCGATTGAGTCGGGCGAAGACCCTGTGAACACTCCGATTGAGTACATTTTGGAGTCGATAGAAACAATATACGGAATTAAGCACAAAAACGGTGCAATCCGCAGAGTTAACATTAACATAGCTGCGACAACTGTCGAAAACTATCGAAAATTGGCAGAAGCTGAAATTGGAACTTACATTCTTTTCCAAGAAACTTACCACAAGCCCACTTATTTAGAGCTTCACCCAAAAGGGCCAAAGCACAATTATTCATATCACACAGAGGCGATGGACAGGGCGATGCAAGGTGGAATTGACGATGTTGGACTGGGAGTGTTGTTCGGTTTAAATCTATACAAATACGACTTCGTTGGGATTTTAATGCACGCAGAGCATTTAGATGCAACATACGGAGTTGGCCCTCACACAATAAGTGTTCCGAGGATTTGCCCAGCTGAGGGTGTTAAAATTGAAGATTTCGACAACTCAATTTCAGATGACATTTTTGAAAAAATCGTTGCGATTTTGAGAATTACCGTTCCTTACACAGGAATTATTGTTTCGACAAGAGAATCGGAAAAAATCAGAGAAAGAGTAATTGATATAGGTGCATCACAAATCAGCGGAGCGTCGAAAACTTCGGTTGGTGGGTATGCAGAGGAAGAAAAAATCGAAGAGAACACGAAACAATTCGATATTTCTGATACAAGAACTCTTGATGAAATTGTTAACTGGTTAATCAAAACAGACCACATTCCAAGCTTTTGCACTGCCTGTTACAAACTCGGAAGAACAGGTGACAGGTTTATGAGCCTTGCAAAATCAGGACAGATAAAGAATGTATGTCAGCCGAATGCGATTATGACGCTGAAAGAATATGCGCTTGATTATGCAAGCGATGACACTAAGGGTTTGATTGAAGAACTTATTAAAACTGAAATTGAAAAAGTTCCAAATGAAAAAGCGAAAGAGGTTGCGAAACTAAATTTAGATAAAATCACTTTGGGTGAAAGAGACTTTAGGTTTTAAGGAGTGGAAGAACTATGGATTTGATGAAAACACCGTCAGCAAACAGATTTCACATAGCAATTTTTGGAAAGCAAAACAGTGGGAAATCTACAATGCTTAACTTTATTACTAATCAGGATATTGCAATTGTCTCCCAGCAAAAAGGAGCTACTGCCGACCCTGTTTATAAGGCTATGGAGATTAAAGGAATTGGTGCTTGTGTGCTTATTGACACTGCGGGTTTTGACGACAGTGGAGAATTAGGCGAGCTTAGGGTAAAAAAGACCAAAGCAGTTTTAGAAAAAACAGACCTTGCGATTTTGCTTATCTCAGAACCCGATTTTAAGTTTGAAAAATTGTGGATTGAAGACTTTAAGTTGAGCAAAACTCCTTTTTTGGTAGTTCTAAATGACTTTGAAAATGAAAAAATCGACGAGTTAAAATCATTGGTAAAAAAGGAATTAACAGATAAAATTCTAGTGGTAAATGCAAAGAAAAAAATAGGAAGAGAAAAGCTTGTTGAACTGATTTTAAGAGACATGCCACAACACTTTGAAAATGAAAGCATAACAGCTGAACTCGTAAAAGAAAATGACGTGGTTATGTTGGTAATGCCACAGGACACAGGCGCGCCAAAAGGAAGATTAATATTGCCACAAGTCCAAACAACAAGAGATTTGCTTGATAACAAATGCATTATTATTTCTGTCACACAAGACAAAATGGAAGAGGGCTTAAAAAAACTTAAAACTCCACCCGATTTAATTATTACCGATTCGCAAGTTTTTCCGTTTGTACACGAACGATGTCCAAAAGAAAGCCGTCTAACTTCTTTTTCCGTGCTTTTTGCTGCGTATAAAGGCGATTTGAGTGTTTTTCTTGATGGTATTAAAAAGTTTAATTCATTGCCGAAAGAGAAAAAATTGAATGTGTTGATTGCAGAGGCCTGCGCTCACGCACCACAGACAGAGGACATTGGAAGAGTTAAAATTCCAAATTTGCTTAAAAAGAAGTTTGGCGACAGGGTTACACACACCGTTGTTGCAGGAGTGAATTTCCCAGAAGATTTAACTTCATACGATTTGGTTATCCATTGTGGTTGCTGTATGTTTAACAGAAAATTTATGATGAGCAGAATTAACCTAGCCCAACAACAAGATGTTCCAATAACGAATTACGGGATTTTCTTGGCGCAGTCCGCTGGGATTTTAGATAAAATATCTATGTGATTTATAGGAATGAAAAAGAATGAAAAAAGAGAGAGGCGGTGTCAAAATTTGGCACTGCTTCTCTCTTTTGATTTTTATAGCAAATTAATTTAGCTTTTTGAGCTTGGAAGTCTATACTTGTGTTTATATGTTTCAAATCTTTCATTATAGCTAAGCTCGTTTGTAAGTTTAATTCTTTCAGTAAAGTCGTGAGCTAGGATTTCGCCTTCTGAATTAGCTTCAATGGTCCAGAGTGCGATGTTTGAACAGTGGTCTGAAATTCTCTCAAAATTTGTTATTAGATCAGACAATACAAATCCAAGTTCAATTGTACATTCGCCGTCTTTTAGTCTTTGAATATGACGATTTCTAATAGCAAATCTCAATTCATCGACAACATCTTCTAGTGGCTCTACATAAGTAGCTCTGTCGACATTGTTATCAACAAATGCGCTCAGTGACATTTCAAGAATGTCATTAACAGCGGCGGAAATTACCTCGATTTCTGCAATAGCTTTACTGCTGAACTTAATTTCTTTTTCGCTTATTTCTTGTGCTACTTCTAAGATGTTTACGCTGTGGTCAGCAATTCTTTCAAAGTCGCCGATTGTGTGGAGCAGTTGAGATATGATTTTGCTGTCTTTTTCAGTCAGCTTATCAGATGAAATTTTAACGAGATATGCGCCTAGGATATCTTCATATTTATCAATTTCTCTTTCGCTATCTTCAATCAACGAGACTTTTTTGACATCGTAGCCTTTTAGTAAATCTAACGAATTTCTGTAAGTGGTTGTCACTAATTCGCTCATTTTAACTGCTATATTGTGTGATTCTGCAATAGCGAGTGTTGGTGAAAGAAGAAGTCTATCGTCAAGCAATGTTTCTTTTGCTGGTGCGTCTTTGCCGTCGACAACTGTTTTTTCTGCAAGTTTTTGTAGGAATTTAGCAAGTGGTAATAATAAAATTGTAGTTATTATGTTAAAAGCTGTGTGTGCAATTGCAATCATATAAGGTTCTGCAGGCATATTCATCCATTCAAAATTGATGAAATTAGAAATAATTAAGAATGCAGGAAGAATTATTATAGTTCCTAGAACATTGAAGTATATGTGAACAGCGGTAACTCTTTTAGCGTTTTTAGTAGCCCCGATACTTGAAAGTAATGCTGTTACACAAGTACCGATGTTTTGACCCATGATGATTGGCAATGCGCTTGAAAAAGGCACTGCACCTGTTGTTGAAAGCGATTGCAAAATGCCAACTGAAGCAGAAGAAGATTGAATTATAGCTGTAATAATCGCTCCTGCAAGAACACCCATTATAGGGTTTGAGAACATAACCATGATGTTTGCAAACTCGGGAACGTCTCTTAAATTTTCAACAGAGTCGCCCATGACCGACATACCTGACATTAATATTGCAAATCCGATTAAAACTGTTCCCCAGTTTTTCTTATGCTTCGATTTGAAGAACATAATGTAGATAATACCCAAAAATGCGAAAATTGGTGCGAAAGAATCGGGTTTAAGAAGTTTAACAAAAATGTTACTGCTTTCGAGCCCGACAAGGCTTAATATCCAAGCTGTGATTGTTGTACCTATGTTAGAACCCATGATAACACCAACAGATTGAGTTAAGGACATAATTCCTGAGTTAACAAGGCCCACAACAATAACAGTAACCGTTGAGGAAGATTGAACCACTGCAGTGGCAATTGCTCCTAGTCCAAGTGCGTAAAACCTGTTGGATGTCATTTTTGCAAGAACTTTTTCAAAAGTTCCTCCAACCATTGTTTCAAGTCCTGATGAAAGTTGTGTCATTCCAAAAAGGAAAAAAGCCAGACCTCCAATAAAAGATATAATGTCAAATAAATCCATAATAATACTCCTGAAAAAAATTAAATCGAAATGAAGCTACTTCTGCAAATAGAAAAACTCGCACAAAAAGAAAGAAATTTAACTTTTACACTTAAATCGAACAAAATGGTATAGGTTTAATTTCTTAATAGTTTGAAAGATTTTTTCTACTACTAATATAATAACATGATATTCGACGGATTTCAACAATTATTGACTTTAAATTCATAATTTCCTAATATTTTAACAAATTGAATATTTTAATTTGTATTTATTAAGAATAAATGCTATACTAAGACCAAAATAATTAACTTTACAAAGGGGTAACATGATGAAAATTACAGCAATAATTTTAGCAGCGGGAAATTCTTCGAGGATGAATAGTAATTCTAGCAAGTTGCTCATGGATGTTTGCTCTAAAACCGTTATTAAAAGAACTTTGGAAAATTTCCAAAATTGTGAAACAATTGATGAGATAATTTTGGTTTCAAGGGAATGTGATATTGATAGTTTGAAAAAGGAAAGCAGTGAAATAAGCAAAGTAAAAGCGATAGTAGTAGGTGGAGAAAATCGTCAGCAATCTGTTTTTAATGGAGTGAGTGCGTGCAAACATAGTGACTTTGTTGCAATACATGACGGTGCAAGACCTTTTGCATCGATTGACGATATCACAAGAGTTTGCGAAATGGCGATTAACCGAGGCGCTGCTGCTCTTGCGGTTAAAGTAAAAGACACCATTAAAGAAACTGATGAGAGAAACAAGGTTGTAAAAACTCCTGATAGAAGTAATTTGTGGCAAGTTCAGACACCTCAGGTTATAGATTTTGATACTTACATGAAAGCACATGAAAAAGCAGAAATGGATGGAATGGTTTTTACAGATGACTGCGCATTAGTTGAATACTTTGGAAAAGAAGTTTATATGTGTGAAGGCGATTATAAAAATATAAAAATAACTACTCCCGAGGACATACAAATAGCAGTGGCGTTTACGAAAAGAGAGGGTGAGGCAATGCTTAGAATTGGACACGGATATGATGTGCATAGGTTGGTTGAAGAAAGAAAACTTGTTATTGGAGGAGTTGAAATTCAGCACGAAAAAGGACTGCTCGGACATTCTGATGCAGACGTTTTGCTTCATGCTATTAGCGATGCAGTTCTAGGTGCTGCGGCACTTGGTGACATTGGAACAGTTTTCCCCGACTCCGACCCAAAATTTTGCGGTGCAGACAGCTTATTACTTTTGAGTGAGGTCATAAAATTAGTATCCCGAAAAGGGTTTGAAATAGTCAACATTGATGCAACTGTGGTAGCACAAGCTCCAAAAATCAATCCATTTATTTTTAAAATGCGAGAAAATGTTGCAAGAGTATGCGATATTCTAGTTGAAAACGTTAGTATTAAGGCAACAACAGAAGAGAAATTGGGGTTTACTGGAGAAAAACTTGGTATTTCAGCACACAGTATAGTTCTTCTTAAAAAAAATAATTAGCAAATTGACTAAAAAATTCAAAACAATATTGTTGGTATCGACGAATAAAAAAACTAGACTTTATTGTGATATAGGAGTATAATCATTTTATTAATAAAACATTAATAAAGCGATAAAGTGCATTATGCAATTTTTCGGAGGTAGAAGATGTTCCAGTTAAAATGGGTATGGAAATACATGGGTAAAAAGCGACATTATTTCGTGATAGGAATGATTCTTTCGTTTGTTACCAGTATCACAACAATTTTAAACCCAATGATTTCGAAGCGATTGATAGACGATGTTGTCACACCGGGCAACACCGAGTTATTAATTCCGCTTTTGGTTGCCATTGTCGGAGTTCAGCTTTTCAGAACAACAGGCAGATACTTCATGATTATGTTGATTGAAAAAAACAGTCAGCAAATGCATGACGATTTGCGAAGAAAAATGTTCCATGTAATTCAACACGAAGACTACAGATTTTTCCGAAAAATGAGAACCGGAGATTTGATGACGAGAATGACTAACGATTTAGATCTAGTTCGTCATGGAGTGGCTTGGATTTCATACGTTGCAACAGATTCAATCGTGTTGTTTATCACAACAATTATTTTCTTGCTAACGATAAGTGTCCCAATGACATTGTGGCTTAGCATTGTGACTCCAGCTATTTTCTTTATTACATATTTTTTCTCAAAAATCGTTCGCCCGATGTTTGTCAGGCTTCGCAAACGCCTTTCTGATTTAAACACTGTTGCTCAAGAAAACATTGAGGGAAACAGGGTTGTAAAGGCATTTGCAAGGGAAGAATTCGAAAAAAGTAGATTTAAAGAGAGAAACGAAGATTTTCGTCAAACAAATCTCAAAACTACATATGTTTCAGTTAAGTTTCAACCGTTTATAGATTTCTTGTCACAAAGTTTAACAGTGATAATGATTTTAGCTGGTGGACTTTATATGATAGCAGGTGAGATTACAGCAGGAGAGCTTTTGGCGATTGCTTCTATGACATGGGCGCTTTCAAATCCACTTAGAATGTTGGGAATTGTGTTGAATGACACGCAAAGATTTTTTGCTTCATGCAACATGATAATTGAGGTGTTTTATTCTGAACCATCAATAACCGATAGAAAAAATGCAATTGCTCCTAAAGAGAGGTTAAAAGGCGAGATTGAATTTAAAGATGTTACATTTACAATTAACAGAGTTCCTATTTTAAAGGACATAAATCTTAAAGTAAAAGCCGGAGGAACTTTGGGAATTATGGGTACTACAGGCTCTGGAAAAACCAGTATGATTAACGCTTTAATGAGATTTTACGAACCACAACAAGGAGAAATTCTTATTGATAACAGAAATGTTACCGATTATACCTTGTCGTATTTAAGAAGTTCTCTTGGTATTGCACTTCAAGATGTATTTTTGTTCTCTGATTCTGTTGAAGCAAATGTTGCTTATTCTAACCCTAAAATGGGAATAGAGGAAGTTTATAAATATGCAAAAAATGCAGATGCAGACGCATTTATTCGCAAAATGGAAGACGGATACGACACGATAATAGGTGAGCGTGGAGTTGGTCTTTCCGGAGGTCAAAGGCAAAGAATTTCTTTGGCACGTGCACTTGCTGTAAAACCATCTATTTTGGTGTTAGACGATACGACTTCTGCAGTTGACATGGAGACAGAGCACTTTATTCAAGACCAACTCAAAAACCTTGATTTTGAGTGTACTAAAATTATTATTGCCCAAAGAGTTAGTTCTGTTCAGCACTGCGACGAGATTATTATTCTTGACGACGGCGCAATAACAGAAAGAGGAACGCACAAAGAACTGCTTGAAAACAAAGGTTTTTACTACCATATTTGGGCATTGCAAAACAATGTGCAAGATGACGGAGAGGCAGGTGATAGTAATGGCTCGAAATAAATTTAATGTTGACGAAGAACTTGAAGCTCCTTTTAATTTTGAAAATCTTAAAAAATGTGGAAAATATGTAGCGAAGTATAAAGTTAAGATGATTTCGGCTTTGCTAATCAGTGCTACTGGTAGTGTTGTAGGTTTGACAGGTCCTATGATAATTCAACATGCGATTAACGTTGCAATTCCAGATAAAGACATTGCGCTGTTACTTCAACTAGCTCTTCTTTTGACAGCTACAATTCTTGTAAATGTTGGGTTTAATGCAATCAGAACTGTTATCATGGCAAAAGTTGGACAAAGTATAGTCTATGACATTAGACAAGACCTTTTTGAGCATTTGCAAAAACTTCCGTTTTCTTATTATGACAGCAGGCCACACGGAAAAATTCTCGTGCGTGTTGTTCACTATGTTAACTCGGTTTCAGACGTTCTCTCAAATGGCGTGTTAAACATGATTATTGAAGTGATTAACATTATTTTCATCATTGTGTTTATGTATATTATGAGTCCTCCACTTGCGACAGTTGTTGTTGCGGGATTACCAATAGTAGCAACATTTATATTCATGATAAAGCCAAAACAAAGAAAACTTTGGCAACTTGTTTCTAATAAAAACTCAAATGTAAACGCATTTGTTCAAGAGAATATCGAGGGAACAAAAGTTGCTCAAGCTTTCGACAGACAAGAGCTTAACAAAGAGACACTTGACGATTTGCTGAAAGAAAGACACGAAGTTCAAATTAAAGCTGCTTATATTTCGAACACAGTTTGGTATACCACTGAGAACGTTTCGCAAATTGTATTTGCTTCTGTTTATCTGTGTGGTGTGTTCTTTATGCAACCAATGGTCGATTTTGGAACTATAATGGGTATGGGAACTTATTCCAGCCGTTTTTGGCAGCCGATAATTCAAATTGCTAACATTTACAACAGTTTTGTTAATGCAATTGCTTACCTTGAAAGAATTTTTGAAACAATGAATGAGCCTCCTGTTATTGAGGACGCGAAAGATGCGTTTGAATTGCCACCAATTAAAGGTGTGGTTGAATTTAAAGATGTTCATTTTGGATACGATCCTAATGTTATGATTTTGAAAGGTGTTAGCTTCACTGCAAACGTTGGAGAAAGTATTGCAATAGTCGGTCCAACAGGTGCAGGTAAAACAACAATAGTAAACTTGATTTCACGTTTCTATAACATCGAGCACGGTCAAGTTTTAATTGACGGAAGCGACATCATGAAAGTTACTCTACATTCGCTTAGAAGTCAAATGGGAATTATGCTTCAAGACAGTTTCATTTTCTCGGGAACAATCGAAGAGAATATAAGATATGGAAGACTTGACGCTACCGAGGCAGAGGTTATAAAAGCTGCAAAATTGTTGCAAGCCGACAGCTTTATCTCCCAAATGTCAAGGGGTTATAAAACTGAAGTTACAGAGCGTGGTGGAGGTTTATCCCAAGGTCAAAAACAATTGATTTCATTTGCAAGAACTCTTCTTGCAGACCCCAAAATTTTGGTTTTGGACGAGGCGACTTCAAGCATTGATACCTCGACAGAAAAATTATTGCAAGAGGGTATAGATTTACTGCTAAAAGGCAGAACTTCCTTTATCATTGCACACAGATTGTCGACAATCAAAAACTGCACGAAGATTATGTACATAGACAAAGGTTTAATTCAAGAGTGTGGTTCGCATGATGAGTTGATAGAGAAAAAGGGAGCTTACTACGACTTGTACATGGCTCAGTTTAGAGAGCAAGAGCAATAATTTATATCATTAGATAGATATTTTTATCGAGTGAAAGAAAAAAAAGACCGTTACAAAAGTTATTTCAACTTTTGTAACGGCTTTATTATTTTGTTTTAGGAAAAACGATTGTTATTTTTGTGCCTTTGCCTTCTTCGCTACTCAAAGTAATATTACCTTCGTGCACTGCAACTGCGTGCTTAACAATGCTCAGCCCAAGTCCTGTTCCACCCATGTCACGATTTCTGCTTTTTTCAACTCTGTAAAAACGTTCAAAAATTCGGTCTTGCTCTTCAAGTGGAATTCCAATTCCTGAATCTTTTACAATAACTTCAACTTTGTCGAATTTGTCTTTCACGCTCAAAGTGATTTTAGAGGCCTCGTTGCTGTATTTTATCGCATTGTCGACAAGATTAAATATACATTCTTTTATGATTATAGGAATAGCTTTAATCTTTGCACTTTGTAAATCAGTTTCGACGAGTATGTTTTTTTTCTCGATTTTTTCGCAAAGTTCAGTTAATACTTGCTCGGTGATTGATGATAGGTCGGTGATTTCACGAGTCATACCTATTGCGTTTTCGTCGAGTTGAGAAAGTTTGATGATGTCTTGAATTAAAACAGTCATTCTTATGCTCTCGGAATATATTTTGTCGATGAATTGAGGAATGTCGGCTTCATTCACCAAGTTGTTTTTCAAAAGTTCAGCACAACCTGAAATTGTTTGCAGCGGTGTTTTTAACTCGTGAGAAACATTTGCAGAAAACTCTCTTCTCAACTTTTCTGCATTTTGTCGCTGAGTTACGTCCATAAACATCAGAATAGTTCCTCCCGAACTTATATTTGAAACTGAAACATGGTAAATTTTATTGTTTTCGCTGAATTCAGTTTGAACATTTTCTTTTTTAGAGATTTTTTCGCTTAAATGTTGGAAAACATCGCCCCTGTGAAGTTCAAGAACAAATTTGCCAATGCAAAAATCTTTTTCTCGCTTGATAATTGAAAGTGCTGCGTTGTTAATGCTCAAAACAGAACCTTTCGAGTTTAGAACAATAAGTCCTTCTTCCATGTGTTCCATGATGTCACTTAACTCGTCACGCATTTTTTGCATGTCCGCCATTTGAGCTCTAAGCTGAACGTTTTGAGTGTCAATTCTAAGCAACAAAGGCGACAACTCGTCATAAGTTTGGTTGTCTACAGGAGATTCAATGTCGATTTCGTTTATTGGTTTGATTAGTCTTTTAGTAAATAAACCTGCAATGAAATAACTGCCTATCAACACTACAAAAATGCTAATAATTATGAACGGAGAACTGTCTGTAATAGAGCGAAAAACAGTTGCTGTAGTCTCTGAAACTCTCAAAACATTTCCGTCATCAAGTAGCAATGCATAGTAAAATGTTTGCTCTTGGATTGTGTCGGAATATCTGGTGGAATGACCAGTCCCCGTCTCTCTTGCAGAAACTATTTCAGGTCTGTCTGCATGATTTTCCGTTGTGTCGGATTCATTGTCGAATAAAACCTCGCCACTTTCTGATATAACTGTTATTCTAAAAGGTTTATCGGGCACCGAGGCGAAAAATTCTTCGTTTGTAATCGCAGTGTTGTTAAGTAGGCTTTGGTAAGCGTTTGCAGTTTGTTTAACATCGCTTTCCATACCAAATACAAAACTGTTATATTTTACCACGACCATTAAAAAACTGGTGAGAAGCACAGCCACGGTGCAACTCAAAAATATATATCTAAAAGTTTTGCTTTTCATATTAAATTATCGTCCCTCACATATACTATAGCCTACTCCGCGAACAGTATGGATTTGTGCCCCGTCGTCGCCGAGTTTTTGTCTTAGTGTTCTCACGTGAACATCAACAGTTCTAGTCTCACCGTCAAACTCGTATCCCCAGATTGAACTGAGAATGACATCTCTTGTAAAAACTCGCCCCGGCTCTCTCATAAGCATTGAAAGCACCTCGAATTCCTTATAGGTTAAGACAATGTTTCTTTCGCTTGCAGTCACGGAATGTTTAATTAAATCTATAGAAATTTTGCCAATAGTCACTGTGTTCGTTGGTTGTGAATCAGTGCTGCTTCGTCTAATTAACGCTTTAATTCTTGCTATCAATTCCATCATCCCAAACGGCTTTACCAAATAATCGTCTGCGCCAATATCAAGACCTACTACTTTGTCGTATTCTGTGCCCTTTGCAGTAGCCATCATGATGGGAATTGATTTTGTTTTTGGGTTTTGCCTAAGGCTTCTTAGTATTTCCAGTCCATCTTTTCCGGGCAACATAATGTCAAGAATAATCAAAGAGGGAATAGCAAAATTCAGCTCGTTATACATATCTTCAGCATTTGAAAAGCCTTTTGCGCTGAAGCCTGTGCTTTGCAATGTATACAAAACAAGCTCTCTTATACTGTCGTCGTCTTCTACACAATATATCATGTATTTACTCCTCTTCTTTATATGCTTTTATGTTCACCGGTGATTGAAAAAACAACCCACTCTGCAATGTTTGTTGCGTGGTCGCCGATTCTCTCAAAATATTTTGCAATCATTAACAAATCAAGGGCAGATTCCCCATTACCACCTTTGCGAAGAAGATCTGCAATATCTATTTTTACTTCTGCAAAAAGAGTGTCGACAATGTCATCTTGTTTGATAACCTTTAGTGCTAATTCTATGTCTTTGGTAATGTAAGCATCAATGCTTTGAGTAACCATTTTTATGGTTTCAAGTGCCATGTCAGAGATATGAGACAATTTCTCTGAAGATAAGATTTTGCCCATAGTCACTATTTCTGCAATGTCTTCTGCTTGGTCGCCTATTCTTTCCATGTCTGTAATCATTTTAAGTGCGGCGGAAATTTGTCTTAAATCATGAGCAACAGGCTGTTGTTGTAAGAGCATTTTCAGACAAATTCTTTCAATGTCTCTTTCTTTTTGGTCGATTTGTGTGCTTGATTGCACTACTTCAGCCGCCAATACTAAATCCTCTTCGATTAAGGATTTTACTGCCTTTGCAATTGCGCTCTCACAAAGTGTTCCCATTGTAATTAACTCTTTATTTAAGTTATCAAGTTGCTCGTCAAATTTTGTTCTCATTAACCGAACCTCCCAGTGATGTAATCTTCTGTGCGCTTGTCTTGAGGCATGCTAAACAAGTCTTCACTTTTTGCGTATTCAACAAGTTCACCCAGCAAAAAGAAGGCAGTGTTATCAGAAATTCTGACTGCTTGTTGCATGTTATGAGTGACTATTACAATAGTATACTCTTCTTTAAGTGAAATTGCAAGCTCCTCAATTTTTGATGTGGATATTGGGTCGAGTGCACTTGTCGGTTCGTCCATTAAAAGGATTTTTGGCTTTACTGCCAATGCTCTTGCGATACATAAACGCTGTTGCTGACCTCCGGATAAACCCATTGCACTCTTTTTAAGACGGTCTTTAACTTCGTCCCACAAAGCCGCTCCCCTTAAACTCTCTTCAACCAATTGGTCTGTTTGAGCGTGGGTGAGTTTTTGGTGTAATCTAGGTCCATATGCAACATTGTCGTAAATGCTCATCTGAAATGGATTTGGCTTTTGAAAAACCATTCCTATTTGTTTTCTAAGTTGAGTTACATCTATGTCTTTGTCAAAAATAGTTTTGCCCTCGAATGTAACATCTCCCTCAATTTTTACCGAGGGAATTAAGTCGTTCATTCTGTTTAAAGTTTTCAGAAAAGTAGATTTTCCGCAACCTGATGGTCCAATGAATGCGGTTATTTCTTTTTTTGGAACTTGAATATTAACTTTTTTAAGCGCTTGGAAATCGCCATAATATAAGTCTAAATCTTTAGCTTCAAGAATCACGTTATTTGTATCCAATTTAATACTCCATTCTACCGTATTATTATTACGGCTAATATTTCTCCACAAATCAAAGACCTTGCAAATCACTGTCCATGATTTAATTGGTGGAGCAATAGTCTAGTTTTATGTAGATTTTTTCAATCTTTTTTGAATTAGCTTTGTGATGATATTTAGCACCAAAACTAAAATCAATAAGATAGAAGCAATTGCAAATCCAACCTCAAATTCTCCACGTTCTGCAACATACATATAAAGTGCGACGGACAATGTTCCACCGCTGTTTCCATATGCAGACACAATGTTTGTGACAACACCTGCTGTCAATCCAGCTGTGAAGAGTAATGCCGCGCTTTCTCCAACAATTCGTCCGATAGACAAAATACAACCCGTTATAATTCCGTCAAGGCAACAAGGCAAAATAACTGTCCTAATCATATACCATTTAGTAGCCCCTAAAGCGAGAGAGCCCTCTCTGTATGCCTGTGGAACAGTTTTTAAACTCTCTTGTGTAGTTCTGATGATAGTTGGTAAAATGATGATTACCATTGTTAAACAACCCGAAATTAAGCTTAGTTGAAGTCCCAAAAATTGAACAAATATAAGCATACCTATAAGACCATATATGATTGAAGGGATTGCAGCTAGTACCTCTACTGTTGCCTCAATTAATTTTAAAACAGTTCTGTTTTTTACATATTCTGTCAAGTAAATAGCTGCGCCTATTCCAAGTGGCAAAACAATAAGCAATGACAAAAGAATTACATACAAAGTGTTTAAAATGTTAGGCAAAATTCCGATTGTTCCATTTCTGTGACTTGGGGAAGTTGAGATTAAATCCCATGTGACATGGGGCAACCCGTTTGCCAATATGTAAAGAATTATACTCAGCAATATCAAAACTGTGAGTATCGCTCCAGCATAAACGCATGCGCGCAAAGTCGCCTCTTTAATTTTTCTTTTACCTTTCATTTATCCGTATCTCCCTTTTTAACGAAGAAGTTCATAATAGCGTTTATTATCAATATAAAAATGAACAAAATCAACGCGATTGAAAACAATGCTTGTCTGTGAAGTCCGCTTGCGTAACCCATGTCTTTTGCAATTGAAGTTGTGAGAAGAGAGACGCTCTCGAATAGTGAAGGCATGTTTGCAACGTTTCCTGCAACCATCATAACTGCCATTGCCTCACCGATTGCACGTCCTACGCCAAGCACTATACCAGCTGCAATACCATTTTTTGCAGCTGGAACACTGACTTTAAAAATGGTTTCCATTTCACCTGCGCCCAACGCTAAACTCGCTTCTTCATATTCTTTTGGAACACTGTTTAATGCGGTTTCGCTAACAGAAATGATTGATGGTAATATCATGACAGTCAAAACGATAATTGCGGCAAAAAGTCCCGAGCCTTTTGGAAGTGAAAATAAATCTGCAATGGACGGAACGAGTAAAAGAGCACCAACCATGCCATAGACAACGCTAGGAATTCCTGCGAGTAATTCAACCGCAGGTCTTACAACGCTCGCTACTTTTTTGCTCGCAACTTTTGATAAGAAAATTGCAGTCATTAATCCAATAGGCACTCCGATTAAAGTAGAGCCAGCTGTGGCGTACATACTTGATAAAATTAATGGCAAAATACCATAAGATGGTTCTCCTGCTGCAGGTTCCCATTCTGTGCCGAAGATAAAGTCTATAACTCCTATTTGTGCAATTCCGGGTATACCCGAAAAAAGCATATATATTGTAATGATTAAGACGAATGCAATTGCTGTTAGTCCGCAAGCAGTAAACACGACATTCATCATTTTTTCAAAAAAATTTCTCAGTTTCACCGATTTCTCCTTAATTCATCTCATTTTAATTGTATGATTTATTTCAAACATAGCAGTTGATACATGAGTGTATGGGGTTGTCGCACTAACGAAAGAATTCGTTAATGCGACAGTTCCTTTAAGTGATATAGTTTTCGTTAGTTAATTATTTTTTAAGCAACTGGAATTGCACCAGCTGAACGGACTAGTTCTGCTGCTTCTGCGCTTAATGCCCAATCCATGAATTTTTGTGCGCCTTCGCTAATTCCGTCTGTTTTTGTTGCGAATACGAAAGGTCTTTGAATTTTGTAAGTACCATCTTTAACTGTGTCTTCTGTTGGTGTTACGCCGTCTATAGTCAACACGTTTACGTTATCTGAAACCGCTGATAAAGAAGTGTAACCGATTGCGCCTTCTGTTGCTTGAACACTTGCAAGAACTCCACCGCCTGATGCTTGCTCTTCGTCGTATGCACATTCGTCTTTAACTCCAACAACGCTTTCAAAACCGTCTCTTGTTCCTGAAGCTGAGTCTCTTCCGATAACAACGATTTCTGCATCGTTTCCGCCAACTTCACTCCAGTTTGTGATTTCGCCTTTGTAGATTTGAGCTAGTGTGTCAAGGCTTAAATCTGCTACTGTGTTTGCTGGATTAACAATTATTGCGATGCTGTCTAGTGCAAAAACTGTTTCTGTTAAGTTTGTTTTTTCCTCGTCTTTAAGTCCACGGCTTGATAGTCCGATGTCAAGAGAACCGTCTTCTGCTCCTGCAACCCCTGTACTTGAACCTGTTGGTGAATATGTAATTGTAACGCCTTCGTTTTCTTCCATATAAACTTCGATAAATGTTTGAACAACCGACTCAACTGATGTTGAACCTCCTGTTGCAATTTTAACTTCCTCTTGTGTGCATGCTGTCAGCGTTGTTGCTGCTAAAATAACACATGCGATAATACTAACTAATTTTTTCATTTCTTTTTCCAGACCTTTCTTAGTGTTTTGATTTTATTCTTTTTTCTTTCATGAATATTATATTATACCCGTAATGTAAAATCAAAAAGTAATGAAATGTTAAATCTGTGTAAAGTCAAAATTTTTGTTTGAGAGGCAAAATATCACATTAAACTTGAATTATAGATATATTTCTGATATACTAATATGTAATATATTTAGAAAGGATAAGTTTATGCGAATTTCAATTGGTGCCGATCATGGCGCATATAAACTTAAATGTGATGTAGTTCAATATTTAAATGAAATGAACTATGAAATTGAAGACTTTGGTTGCTACAGCGAAGATTCTGTTGATTATCCAGAGATAGGAGCAAAGGTTGCACGAAATGTAATCAGCGGAAATGCAGATTTCGGAATAGTACTTTGTACATCGGGAATTGGTATATCAATCAGCGCAAACAAAGTTAAAGGAATAAGAGCGGCTTTGTGTACAGATGTTCATTTAGCAAAAATGACAAGATTGCATAACGATGCTAATGTTTTGGCGTTGGGTGCACATAATATGACTGCTGACAAAGCAAAAGATATTGTAAATACTTTTTTGACCACACAGTTTGAGGGTGGAAGACATCAAAGAAGAGTGGACAAAATTAGCGATATCGAAGAAGGTATTATTTAATAAGTTAATTAAAAGAAAGGTATAGTCTTGGGCTAGAATTTTTTTGTTTATTGCAAATTGTTATTGATATTTGTTATTGAATTCAAAATTGGTTTTACTCAAAGACTTGGTAATAAGAATGATAAATCACGACAATGTGTTTGTAATGACACACCCACTAATCAAACATAAACTCACTTTTTTAAGAGATAAAGAAACAGGAACAAAGCATTTTAGAGAATTGGTAAATGAAATTGCTACTTTAATGTGTTATGAGGCAACAAGAGATTTACCTTTGGTTGATGTTGAAACGGAAACTCCCTTAATGAAAACAACAACTCAAGTAATTGACGGGAAAAAACTTGCCTTTGTCCCTATTTTAAGAGCAGGCTTAGGAATGGTTGACGGAATGTTGAATTTAGTTCCAAGCGCAAAAGTGGGTCATATCGGGCTATACAGAGACCACGAAACTCTCGAACCTGTAACTTATTACAGCAAACTTCCAAGAGATTTAGAAGATAGAGACGTAATTGTGCTTGACCCAATGCTTGCGACCGGTGGTTCTGCTGTGGATGCAATTAAATATGTTAAGGACTTAAATCCCCAAAGCGTGAAATTTCTTTGTATCGTTGCAGCACCCGAGGGAATTAAGAAACTAGTTGAGGCTCATCCTGATGTAAAAATCTACTGTGCTGTGGTTGACGAGTGCTTGAATGAACAAGGTTATATTTTGCCGGGTCTGGGCGATGCGGGGGACAGAATTTTCGGCACAAAGTAATCAAACTGTTTTGCTTTGCTTAAAAAAAGCTTGACACCATGTTTTCGGTTGTGTATAATGGCTTTCGGACATGTTTTTTTCGTTATTGGAAAATACTATGTTAAAAGAAAGAAAGGGTGAAGTCTGAAAAAGAATTTTCAGGCTATGTGTTTTGTGCCTTTTGTAGTGTTTCTAAACTACAAAGTTGTTTTAACTCTTGTTAAATACGGTGGCACATTTCGAGGAAGGGTAAAATGAACAAAAGTGATATGAAGTTGGCGGAGGTTGCCAGAAGTTTTAATTTGAGATTTGATAGCAATGCGTCCGCTATTTTTGGAAACTACAGAGGTTACGACGTTTGTATAGTTAAAACACCTGCAAAAGTTTTTCAAGTTTCGGTTAATGTAGTTGGCTCAAATCAAAATCCACACGAAATGGATTTTAATCAATTCAATAAGGACGTCAAAGAAATAACTTCTGTGTTTGTTAAAAATGGTGGAGAAGTAGTGTTTTTAACAGCTGGAGGTATAAGTGAAAATGGCACATTAGAAAAACTTCAAATAGCTCTAGAAAAAATTTGTGAAACTTTAAGGGTGAGAGGATTGAGAAATGTTTGCGCTGGTTGCATGCAAGAAATCCCAACAACTCCTTATTTAATTAATGGCAATGGTCTCCACTTTTGTGACGAATGCTTTAATAATGTCAGGGGAGCAATAGGCGGAGCAGAACTTAAATTGTCCCAAAAGAAAGAGAATGTTGCTTTTGGTATAGTGGGTGCTTTACTGGGTTCACTAGTTGGAGTAGCAGCAATAGTAATTATTGGTCAACTCGGCTATGTTGCGGCAATTTCAGGATTTATCCTTGCAGTTGCAACTTTGATGGGATATGAAAAATTTGCAGGAAAATCAAGTAAAAAAGGCGCATTAATTAGTATAGTTATTATGGCAGTTATGGTGTATGTAGGAAATCACGCGGATTGGGCATTTGTTATTGCGCGTGAATTTGAAGCAGACTTTTTTGAATCTTTCATGGCTGTTAATGAGGTTATTGCGCTAGCAGGTGTAGAGTCAGATTACTACATGAATTTAGGATTAATCGCATTGTTTACAATAATAGGTAGCTTGGGAACAATTATCGCAATGTTTAAAAACCCAACAAAAAAATCGGCTATCCACAGATTGACTCAAGATAATTATTAATTATTACATAAAAAAGGCGGCCTCAATTATTTGAGGCCGCCAAAAATGTAGCAAACTGTGGTTGTCACATCAACGAATTTTTTTATCAAAAAACAAACTATAGTAGCGACAGGCTTCCATGCCCAATGCCACGAACTTAAGAAAAAAAGAG
>CAYJBU010000009.1:0-24422 GCA_964368155.1 uncultured Eubacteriales bacterium
CTGATTTTCTTCCACATTGTCAGCGCAACTACAAAAGCTAGGAAAGCAGAAACTGCCTGAGCCAAAAATATACCATTTATTCCGATTAAAAAAGCTAGTGATATAAAGAATATTATTGGGAAAAGCACAGAGTCGAGCAACATTAAAATCAGAGATTCTTTAGGTTTTTCGAATGCACTAAGGAAAACACCCACAATGATGTTAAACCAGTTGAACAAAAATGACGGAGCATATAGCAACAGTCCTGTGGTAGCAATTGAAATCATTTCGCTATCTTCCTCATTTGCGAACATAGACACTAAAAAATCGGGGAATAATATCATTACAATAAAGGATACAGCAGAAATGATAACAGAGATTTTGCATATTTTTTTGAAAGTATCTTTTACTCTTGCATGGTTCTTTGCACCAAAATTATAGCTTACCACAGGTTGGACCGAGCCTGCTACACCCATTAGAACAGGCAACAAAAGCATTTCTATATATGATATAACTGACATTGCTGCAACGCCTGTTGCGCCTGCGACAAAGAGCATTATTCCATTTGTTAAAATCGCCATCACAGAGCTTGCAATGCTTTGAAAAAACTCGGAACTTCCGTTATATATAATCATTTTGATGTCTTTAAAAGGAATTTTGGGAGTGGTGAATTTTAGGTCTAATTTGTTTCTGATAAATGGATAAATTGAAAAAACAGAGCCGAGCACCATGCTGATAGTTGTTGCGAGAGCTGCGTACGAAATTCCAAGCCCTAAGTAAGCTATTAAATACCAGTTTAGGATAATGTTAATTATCGCAGTCCAAACGTTTATCCACGTGCTTCTGTTTACTTTTCCACAGATAAGCAAAAAATTATCAAATGCAAAAAGTGGAGCAATAAAAGGAATTCCAGGTATCATCACTTTAACATAATCATAGGCAAGCGAGGCTAGATATTCGTCTTTTATCAAAAGATAAATCAAGTCTTCTGTAAAGAAAAATGCAAAAATTGCAATTATAACGCCAATGATAGAAATAATGAGTGTGCTAGCAGAAAAAACTTTGGATGCCTCTTTTTTCTTTCCCTCGCCAAACAGAATTCCAATTCTAATCCCTGCGCCACTTGCAACCATTCCCACAAGACCAAACACCATCATCATTATCGGCATAACAAGATTAACAGCCGCGAGAGCTGAACTTCCTATGAAATTACCCATAAATATTCCGTCAATAACCATGTTAATAGAGCCTACTATCATTGTGATAATACTGGGGATTGCAAGCTTTCTTATCAGCTTTCCAATAGGCATGGTCCCATAATCTAAATTTGTCATTTTTTTGTTAATTCTCCTTGTTGAAATTATTTGTTTTGTGTGATATAATTGCATTATAAACTATAGAGTAACTCTATACGCAAGAGGAAAATTAAAAATGTTTGATAAATTTTTTTCAACAAGTGAATTTGCAAAAATTGTGGGAGTTTCAAAACACACTTTGTTTTATTATGATAAAGAAAAAGTTTTTTGCCCCGAGCATAAAAATGAAAATGGATTTAGAACTTATTCAGTGTTTCAGATTGAAACTTTTCTAGTGATTAAGTCGTTGACTGAAATAGGGCTTACTCTCGCAATGATTAAAGAATATTTAAAAACCAGATCCGGTGAAAATTGCATGGCTCTATTAGACAAACACGAGAAAATTATAGATAAAAAAATAAACAGACTCAAAAGGGTGAAAGAGCTTTTAAGAGAAAAGAAAGAAACAATAACTGAGTATTATGCATGCAAAACTGATGATGTTCACCGTGTTTTTGAAAAAAAGCAAATTCTTTTCGTAACAAATAGCGATGAGAATGACTATTATACACCTTTTACATCACACATAAAAAATGCAAGTGATGCTGCGCTTAATTTGCCCTCTGCCGTCGGTCATATCATTAAAAATGAAGACTATATGAATAAAACATATTTTGATTTTTATTTTAGCAAAGTTAAAACCGAGGGCACTTCGACAATGGTCAAACCAGAAGGAGAGTATTTGAATTACTATCACAAAAATGGCTATTTCACCATCGAATCTGCATATGAAAAAATAATAGTATACGCTCAGGAAAACAATATTATTCTGGGTGATTACTTTTATGAATACATGATTTTGGATGAACTTGCTGTTTCGGGCATCGAAAACTATGTAGTAAAAATATCAATCGCAATAAAAAACTGAAGAAAGAATAGGAGAAATTATGTGTACATCAATAGCGTGGAAAAATGGTGATTTTTACATTGGTAGAAATATGGATATTAGCTTTGATTTTGATAGAAAAATAGTGGTTGTACCAAGAAATTACCCATTTGAGTTCAAAGAAATGCCAACAATTGAATCCCACTACGCAATAATGGGAGCTGCCATGGTTGTGAACAATTATCCTCTTTTTGCAGAGGCAGTAAACGAAAAAGGCCTATATATGGCAGGCTTAAATTTTCCTCAAATGGCAAAATATAACAAAAGTATGGAGAGCAAAGACAATCTTTCGGTAATTGAAATCATTCCTTATATTCTTTGCAACGCTTCAAACCTGTGTGAAGCGAAAGATATTTTGTCGAAAATAAATATTACTGATACCCCTTTTATGCCGAGTTTACCAATACCTACTCTCCATTTTATCATCAGTGACAAAAATTCCTCTATAGTAATTGAGTGTACAAAAACTGGCATGAACATTCACGAAAACAAAACTGGCGTTATGACAAACAACCCAACATTTGACATTCATATGCACAATTTGAATAACTATATGCACTTGTCAAATAAAAATCCCGAAAATAAAATGACTGATGAATTTGAACTAAATCACTACTGCATGGGTTTGGGTGCTTTGGGATTGCCCGGAGATTATTCATCGCAATCAAGGTTTGTAAAAGCATATTTTTTAAAGGCAAATGCAGTTGCAGATCATAACGAGGCGTCCTCAATTGCTCAAATGTTCCACATGTTGAGTGCAGTCTCGATGGTACGTGGAAGTGTGATGGAAGGTGAGAATTACGACATTACAGTGTATTCGTGCTGTATCAATGCCGACAAAGGAATTTATTATTTCAAAACATACGGCAGCAGCGCTGTTTCTGCTGTTTATATGAAAAATGATAATCTTAACAGCGACGAGTTGATTTTGCACTCATTCGTAGAAAATAAAAACATTTTCAGTGTTAACTAAAATGTGAAGTGAAAATATAGTCGAACCAATACAAAAAACGTACAAAGACAGCAAAGGTAAAATTTTGTTTAACAAGGCGGAGGAGGGAGTAATAGTTGCTCTATTGCGACTGACGACAACGCAGTTAAACGGATTTTTACCTGCTGGTCTGTTTGGGTTTTGTATTGGTTTGACTATATTATAAGAAAAATTTTTTATATCTATATATGTCAAACGTATTTAATTATTTAGTATATTCATGAATTCTTCGCCTGTGATGGTTTCTTTTTCAAGAAGATAATCTGAAATTTTATGAAGTTTTGCTTCATTTTCTTTTAATATTTGAATTGCTACATCGTATTGTGTTTTTATGGTTTTAATAACTTCTTCATCAATCAATTTAGCAGTTTCTGCCGAACAAGCAAGCGAGGTATCGCCACCTAAATATTGATTGTTCAAGGTTTCGAGCGCTACCATTCCGAATTTTTCACTCATTCCGTATCTGGTAATCATCGCCCTTGCTATTTTTGTTGCCTGTTCAATGTCGTTTGATGCACCTGTTGTAATGGAATTGAATATTAATTCTTCTGCCGCTCTGCCTCCTGCGAATGTTGCAATCTTGCTTAAAGCCTGCTCTTTACTCATAAGGAATTTTTCATCGCTGTCGACTTGCATTGTATAACCTAATGCGCCTGAAGTTCTGGGAACAATTGTGATTTTGTGAACAGGTGCGCTGTCGCTTTGCAAAGCTGCGACTATTGCATGGCCTACTTCATGGTAAGATACAATTTTTCTTTCATTTTCTGAGACAGCTGCATTTTTCCTTTGATATCCTGCGATAACAACTTCCACGCTTTCTTCTAAGTCAGATTGAATTACTGAATGTCTTCCGTCTCTAACTGCTCTTAATGCAGCTTCGTTGATAATATTTGCAAGCTCTGCTCCGTTTGCTCCTGATGTTGCTCTTGCTATTTTTTCAAAATCTATTTCTTCACACAGTTTTATATTCTTGCCATGTACTTCTAGAATTGCTTCTCTGCCTTTTTTGTCAGGAAGTTCAACAGGAACCCTTCTGTCAAATCTTCCCGGACGAGTTAGGGCTTTATCGAGAATTTCTGGTCTGTTGCTAGCTGCTAAAAGAACAACTCCTTTTTGGCCGTCAAATCCGTCCATTTCAGTTAACAACTGGTTTAGAGTTTGCTCTCTTTCGTCATTACTAGACATTCCGCTGTCACGTTTTTTGCCGATTGTGTCAATTTCGTCGATAAAAATGATACAAGGCGCTTTTTCATTTGCCTGTTTAAACAAATCACGAACTTTTGCAGCCCCCATTCCAACAAACATTTCAACAAACTCTGAGCCTGATATTGAGAAAAACGGAACTTTTGCTTCGCCTGCAACTGCTTTTGCTAAAAGAGTTTTACCTGTTCCTGGAGGACCCACTAAAAGAACACCTTTTGGTAGATTTGCACCTATTTCAGCGTATTTTTTGGGATGATTTAAGAAGTCGACAACTTCTGACAATGCTTCTTTTGCCTCCTCTTGACCTGCTACATCTTTAAATGATTTTCCTGTTAGCGTTTCTGCGTATATCTTAGCGTTTGATTTACCGAAAGACATCGAATTACCACCGCCCATGCCTTTCATCATCTTCGACATTATAAATCTCCAAATTAAGGCAAAGATGACTATCATAATAACTGTGCTTATTATATTCATAAGAAATGAGCTTTCTTTGGGGAAAACTTCAATGAACTCAGCTCCTGAGTCATAAAGTCTATTAACTAGATTAGCGTCACTCATTCTTGTTGTGGAATAAACATCAACATGAGGCTCTTCCTCACCCTCGATTATTGTTTCAATTCCATACATAATGCTTTCGTCCATAACTTGAACTGTGTCTATTTTACCCGCATTCAAGTCGTCTAAAAAAACATCATAGGTAACGTATGTAACATTACCACGACCGAATATTAAGTTGGTAAGAATGTTAAATGCAAATATTATCACCATTACTATAATCCAATAGTATATAAATGGCTTGTTTCTCTTTAATTTCATCATGCTTTTTTTCATTTGATATTCTCCTGAATAATTCATTATATTAATGTGTTTTTGGGGCAGAAATGCTTAGATTTTTAAATAAATTGCCATAGTGTAATGATTTGCTAAAAAAGAAAATTCTTTCTTTGACAGTTCTGAAACAGAAGTTATATGAACAAAAATCGCTCGGACACAATTAAGAACACCCCTAATGTTGTAAGAACAGCACCTGTTGCTTTGTTTAATACAATAGGTTTTGCCTTGTTAGCAAACTTTGCCCCTAGCAAAGCAAATGTGAGCGTTGATATAACGCAGACAAATAAAACGGTTAAATCTGGAACAATTTGCTGAATTGAAAAATGTGATACTGCTCCAAACAGTGCAGTGAAAGTCATTATAAACACGCTTGTACCCACTGCTTTTTTGTGCTCATAACCCAGAACACCCATCAATAAAGCTAGCATCATTATTCCGCCACCTGCGCCAATAAATCCACAAATAAATCCTATTACTGCTCCACATAAGATTGGCAAAATAATTTTCAATGAGCCCTCGACAGCCTTTTTTTGTTTTGGTGTGTCTGATTCTTTTTTTCTTAAAAATTTAATTCCCAAGATAAGAGACATATAAATTGCAATATTTCCCATGGATTCAGTTGGAACTAGACTTGCTATGAATGCGCCGATAAAAGTAAATGCCAACACACTGACCAATAGTATCTTGCTGTTTTTGATGTCAATGTTTTTGCTTTTTCCATAGGTATAAGCTGACACTGCGCTTGCAAGAACGTCGGAAGCAAGAGCAATTCCGATTGCTTCATATGGGTTCATTCCAAGAAAAGTGATAAGCATTGGTGTGATTACAACAGCGGCACTCATTCCTGCAAATCCTGTTCCAAGACCTGCGCCTGCGCCAGCTAATATACATACTATTATTGTTTCCATTATATTCTCCTATACATATTCGGTTAAAATTGACCAATCGTTCAATGTACGTATTATAGCACACGTTGAACGATTGGTCAATGTATTTTAAGAGAAACTTTTATGAACAAAAAGTGAAAATTCAGTGATTTTGCGTAAGTGAATAAAAATTATAGTTTTGCACAACGAACTGCTCTTATATCAAAATAAAATGAAGCTAACGCATTAGTCAAAAATAAGCAAAAAACAGGAGGGCTTCCACGCCCTCCCGAATGATTGATATGAAACAATAATGTATCGACAAATGTTGCTATATTTTATTTAGTTTATTATAAATACACTTCAATTACATAGTCGCCCTTTTCAAGAGTGATTTCGCGATTTTTAGTGAGTACTTCGCTATAAGAACCGTTGATGGTTACTTTTTCTCCGATTTTTTCCAAAACAAATGTCGCAGTCGTGTCGAAAGGCACTGTAACTTTGTATGTCGCTTTTAAGTCCTCTAAGGTCCACCCACTTTTGATTGTACCATATACAGAATCATAAGTCATACTTACCCAATCAAAACGCTTGTCTACTTTAGGTGCAATGATAAATTTCTTGAATCCTGGAAACTCCTCAATCGCTTGCAATCCGCACATATAGCGATACATCCATTCTGCAATTGCGCCGTATGTATAATGATTTAGGCTGTTCATGCCTGTGTCGCTAATCATGCCGTCAGGCAAAACAGAGTTCCAACGCTCCCAAATTGTTGTTGCACCCATCTTCACCTCGTAAAGCCAACTAGGGTAATCATCGTTAAGCAACAAAGTGTAGGCATAATCCCCCAAGCCATGTTTCGATAAAGTCAAGCAAAGATATGAAGTTCCGACAAAACCTGTTGTCAAATGGATTTTCTCCTCGTCTAACTTAGATTTCAAATCGTTAATTAATCTATCTTTGAATTCTTCTTTTACAATTTCAAAATGAAGAGCCAAAACCATTGCAGTTTGTGTGGGAACTGCAATGCGCCCTGTTGAAGTGAAAAATTCCTCTTGCATCGCCTTTTTTATCTGCCTAGCTAAGTCAAAATAGAATTCAGAGTCTTCTATCTTCCCTAACTCTCTTGCGGCTTTTGCTGTTAAAGTCGCCGAATATAGATAAAATGCGCTAGCTACATAATAACTATCGGTTCCTCCAAGGCTAGTGTTTTTGTTGTGATTATCAAGCGCTAACCAATCTGCGAAATGAAACCCGTGAGTCCAAAGCCTTTTGCCGCCGCATTTAGTGTCGTCTATCATTTTTATGTAGTCAATCCACATTTTCATGTTTTCATACTGCCTAGCTAACATACTTTTGCTACCAAAACGGCAATAGTTTGTCCAAGGGATAATAGTCGCTGCGTCAGCCCATGCACAAGAAGCATTCGGCATATCTACAGCAGTATCGCTCGATGTTTTATCTCTTTTTATAAAGTTAATCTGTCCTAAAATGTCGGGAACTACATAAGGAACAGCGCCCAGTTGTGTTCTCTGCTCTAATTTCATGTCGTATAAAAACTTGTCAAAGAAAGAAGATGTGTACATATTAAAATTCGCTGTACCGCAAAAAGCTTGCGCGTCTCCTGTCCAACCCATGCGCTCATCACGTTGTGGGCAATCGGTAGGGACATCTAAAAAGTTGCCTTTTTGTCCCCATAAAGCGTTTAGGAATAGTCGGTTAACTGCAGGGTTTGAAGTTTCGATATGTCCTGTGGTTTCCATGTCAGAATAAACAACTATCCCTTTAAAATTTTCTAGTTTGATGTCGTCAATCCCCACCACTTTTACAAATCTAAACCCATAAAAAGTGAAGAGTGGCGCAACCCATTTATTTTGACCATTGGATATATATTTATAAGCTTGTTTCGCTGTGCGCAGATTATCGTTATAAAAATTATCATTTTGCAGAATTTCGCCATACTGTAAATTCACTTCACAATCTAGCTTTTCTTCGCAGAAAAATTCTGCCCAGCCTGTGATGATTTGTCCAAAATCAAGGACTGTTTCGCCTGCTGGAGTGTGAATTACTTCGATTGGTGTAACAACTTCTTTTTTTATAACTGGCAAGCTACGTCTTGGTTCTAGTTTTTTGACAAAATCGCATCTCTCTTCCTCGTCCGAGATTACCACATCTTCAAGTATAGGTTCGCAAAGTTCTAAACGGCTGTCGTATATTTCGCCGTCATAAATACTGCTTTCTAACACAGGGGACTTTTTGCACTTCCAGTTTTTATCAGAATTGATAAAAATGCACTCGCCTGATTGGGTAAAAATCTCTAAATCAGCCATGAAAAACATCTCATCGCCATATAGACAGTCCATTTTGTCGACAAATCCGAATCGACCCTTATACCACCCGTTACCAAGCCAAATTTCTACTGTGTTTTTTCCAACAATAAGATATTCTTCAACATCAAAAGTTTGAAATTGAACCCACAAATTATAGTCGTTGTAATAAGGAGTTAAATGTTCATTGCTGACTCTCTTTCCGTTAATTCTAATCTCATAAACGCCCAAACCCGTTATGTAAAACCTTGCTTTTTCTAGTTTTTCTGTCAGCTCAAATTCTCTAGTAAATATAGGATGTTGTTCAAACGGAGCTTTTAGCAAATCCCCATTTAAAGTTTCTTTAGGTGTCTCGAAAAAAGCGACATCGCTCGTGCCACAGTCACCGCTGTCGTCAACCACAGTCACTGTCCAGAAATACCTTGTTGCAGGCTCAGTTTTAAAATCGGGTAAAAAATCTAAGGGATTGATATCACTCTTCATGCCGGAATCATAGACAATGTTTTGCATAGATTTGTCAAGCGCAATTAAAACCCTTGCCTCTTTCATTTTTTTTCCATTAGCCTGTGAAACTTGCCATGAAAAACTTAATGTATCAATTGAATAACCCAATGAATTTTCTATGCCATTCGTCTTTAGTTTTGTCAGCTTCATATTGCTTTCATCCTTATAAATCTTTATTTTTTCATTATTCTAACATAACAAATTGAAATTGTATATTGATTATTTACACAAAATATTAGCCCAATTTAGCACTGAATAGACAAACAAAAAAACCGCCCACTTTATTATAGAAATAAATCTATTAATGAGGACGGTTTTATATAAAGTTTTTATTGGTTTGTCTATATTCTTAAACTGTTAATTTGGGAGCGTTTTCCTGATTTTGTTATTAAGTTTTTTTAATTCGTACATTCTTGAATCTGCAACTTTCAGAAGCTCCTCAGAACTTATAACCTCGTTTGGAGATTTAAATGCAACTCCATAACTGATGGACGTTGAATATTCTTTTCCATAAATTTCAGGGATTTTACTAACTGCATTATAGCATTTAACTAAATTCAGCATAACTGAATCTTCAGAATCATATTCACCTAAAATAACAATTTCGTCACCGCCATATCGGCTTGTGATGTCGTCGCTAAAATATTCACTGACAATATCGCACACAGTTTTAATGTAAAAATCGCCTTCGTCATGCCCGTATTTATCGTTAACAATCTTTAACCCGTCTAAATCGACGAATGCAACGTAAAATGCAGATTGCTGTCTCAGGCATTCTTCAATTTTTTCGTTTGCATAAGCCCTGTTAAAAAGCCCTGTGAAATTGTCGATTTGAGATTGCTCCTCAAGTATTTTTACAATGTTTTTTTCTCTGTCATTATTTTGAATAATTTTTTTATATGTAGCAGTTGAAATTCTAAAATCTGCAAGATAATATGCAAAAATAATGAAAATTGCAAATGCTGACAATCCAAAAGTTCCTGAAATCATGTAGTGCATTAACAAATTCGTTCCTCCACCTTCTGTTGAGAAAGTAAAGAAAAATGCAACAAAAGCAACAAACAGGATTGTGAAAACAAACGATAAAAACCTGATATTGTTCTTATCTGCCAAAATTGTATCAAGGTAAATTCGAGCTAGCATTTTTCTTGCAAAACTAATAGTCGAAACCGATAAAGCAAATGTGATTATCGACACAAACATTCTCGTTTCATACATGGAAAAAAATTCTATAGGTTGCTCACCATTAATCAACGGGAAGAACCCAAAGAACATTATCCTTTTTGCAAACAGGTTAATGGAGAATGTGACTGCAATAAAAATTGTATGTAGAAAATTTGCTTTAAACACAATTTTTGTTTGCAGGGCAAGTAAAATAAAATAACAAACCATTATTGTGGCTTCAGCGTTAATATCAAAGTTGGTTATATAGTAATACCAAAAAACAAAATTAATAACACCGCAAATAGCTCCTTTTATTTTAGGAACTTTATTATGCGAAAAAATATAAGAAGTATAAGAGAAAAAAGTAAAATGATAAAAAAAGAATGAAGCAAGCAAAAGAAAAAACCAAAAAATCATAGTGATTTCCCCCTTCCGCTTTTATAAAACTGCTCTTTAATAGCACGCATGTCTTCGTCTGCTTGAGCTATAATCTGTTTTAAACCAAGTTTTTGCATCTCTTTATCGACATAAACTCCGCCTATACTAGCAGAAATAATAAACTCCTCAGTCTTGTCCTGAATGTCGATGTTTTTGCTAATTCTGTCAACAACATTTTGAAAATTGCTATCAATCTGGTCTGTGATAACCACAACAAACTCATCGCCGCCAATTCTTGCAACGATATCTACTTCACGAACCGAATCTAAGATTGCTTTAGAAATCTTTATTATAAGCTTATCTCCGCTGTCGTGCCCGTATTTATCATTAACATATTTTAAAGCGTTTATATCAATGAAAAGCAAACTAAAATCGGAAACAAAATCACTTGAACACATTGACTCAAGGGTTTCCATTACGAATTTTCTGTTATATGTTCCGGTCAAACTGTCTCTTTCCACTTTTTGAGCAAGTTCATTTTTTAAATGATTAATCTTTTCAAATTCTTTTAAAGCATTATCAGAATACCTTTTATAAGAATTAGCATCAATCAGTTTGATTGAATATAAAAAGACAAAATAGAATGAGGAAATAGCAGAAAATGAAGTTGCAAGTACTATTGTTACCTGTGCAACATATGTTTCGTCGGTTATCATTAATCCTGTGTGTAGGCTTTGGTATAGAACAACAGAAACAACACAAACTAAAAGCAGAATGGAGTACTTACTTTTGGTCGTTATTCGACTAATTGATTTAGCAGGTATTATAATTGACACGAGTTTAAGAATGATAAATAATAGGACGGTTGAAATAGTATAAATTATAAATGAAGATTCATTTTCTGACGAAATTGCTTGCAAGGGGCTTATGTTGTTAATTATCGCGTAAATTGAAATGGTTGGAAGTGTAATAGACGCCATGTTAAGTGCAATGATTGACGCACCGCATAATAACTGAACGATATCTGTGTCTGCAATGAACTTAAATTCAATTGTAAGAATTGCAAAAACAGAAATATATAGCAAATACGGAGGGAGGTCAAGCTGACTGTAAGCGATAAACAGAGCAACATTCAACAAACTGAATAAGTAATAAAACATGTCATTTTTTTTAGGGTTATTGAAAACTGTTGAGACATATTTAAAGATTGTAACTTGATATATAAAAATTAAAGTAAAACTTAAAACTGCAAGTGTTGAATAACTATCAAATGGCATTAAACATTCCTCCTTTTATGCTAGCCTGAGCGATATAATCATGTAAATAATATAACATAAAATTGAGCAAAATTCAATGTATATTGAAAAAATTCTTGTATTTTTAGCGTAAACTGATAAAATAAACGGCATTATTACTTAAGTTTTCTGTAATATGATAATAATTACTGAAATAAATGATTATTTATTTATTGTCAAAAAAACACTGCAACACATTAATAGCGTTGCAGTGTAGATTTATTAAATTTATATACTAAATTAAGCTTTGTTTACAGAACCGAAAAGTTCCATTTTCTCTTTAACCAATTCTTTGATTGCAGCTGTTCCGTCTGCTAATAGTTTTCTTGGGTCAAATCCTTTACCTTTTTGGTCCTTGCCTGCTTCAATATAAGCTCTTGTTGCATCAGCAAAAACAAGTTGGCATTCAGTATTAACGTTGATTTTAGCAACACCCAAAGAAATTGCTTTTTTAATCATGTCGTCAGGAATTCCTGTTCCGCCGTGTAAAACAAGTGGAGTAGTTCCTGTGACTTTATTTATTTCCTCTAGAACGTCAAATGCAAGTCCTGTCCAGTTTTCAGGATAAACACCATGAATATTTCCAATACCGGCAGCTAGCATTGTAATTCCTAAATCAGCAATGATTTTGCATTCTTTAGGGTCAGCACATTCACCTGCGCCAACAACGCCGTCTTCTTCTCCACCGATTGAACCAACTTCAGCCTCAAGTGAAAGTCCTAAAACTTCACATGCGTTTACAAGAGCAGTTGTTTTAGCAACGTTTTCTTCAAACGGATAGTGTGAGCCATCGAACATAACAGATGAGAAACCTGCATTGATACAAGCTTTTGCGCCCTCGAAAGAGCCGTGGTCTAAGTGAAGTGCAACAGGAACAGTGATGTTGAGTTCTTCTAACATACCGTTAACCATTCCAACAATGGTTTTATAGCCACACATATATTTGCCGGCACCCTCAGATACACCGAGAATTACAGGTGAGTTACATTCTTGAGCTGCGAGGAGTACAGATTTTGTCCACTCCAAATTATTGATGTTAAATTGACCGACAGCATAATTACCTTGATGAGCCTTAGTGAGCATTTCTTTTGTAGATACTAACATTTTTAGTCCTCCTATATTTTATAATTAAAGAATTATCCTATATTATTATAGTTTAATGTTAAAGAAAAATCAAGTGATTAATTGTGTATTTGTGTAAATGATATTGAAAAAAAATAAAAAGATGATACAATAAGCGCACAAAGCACATAAAATGAAGAAAAATATGGCTTTTTCATTGACACTCAGCCAAATTTATGATTAAATTATCTCTAGGTGTCCAAGGTTTTTATGTGTGTAATTTAATATTTGGAGAATTAAAGAAATGAAAAAAAATTTAAGATTTTATTTTGCGCTGTTTTTTGCAAAAGGGACAGCACTTGTTTTAAAGATAATTGGAAGAAAAGGAACTTCAATGCCTGGGTCTTGGGCTATAATTTTGTGTCCTGATTTTATTGGAAGAATTGACAAACCAAAAAAAATAATAATCACAACCGGTACAAACGGAAAAACAACCATTAATAACTTGATTGTTGGTGCGATGGAGCGTTTAAATTATGACTTTATCAGCAATAAAGAGGGGACGAATGTTCCCACCGGAATTGCCTCGTGTTTGATTGCTAACAGTACTTTTTTTGGAAGACAAAAGAAACAACTCGCCATTTTTGAGCTAGATGAAAGAAGCAGTTTAAGGATTTTCCCTTATCTCACACCTGATTTTATTTTAGTCAGCAATTTGTTTAGAGATTCATATCGAAGAAATGCTCATGTAGAATATATTTTTGATATACTAAATAATAATATACCAAAGGAAACTCACCTAATAATAAACGGAGACGACCCTTTGTGTTCGAAACTCTCACCTCAAAACAACAAGTCATATTTTGGAATTCGCCCACAAAGTTTTGAAAGTGGTGAGTTTAATAATATTGTCAGAGACGGAGCATTTTGTCCGTCTTGTTCAAGTCCATTAACTTATGATTTTACAAGATATCACCACATTGGTGTTTTTCACTGTGAAAACTGCTCATATGTGTTCCCCGAAAAAGACTATGAAATTTTAAATGCAGATTTACAAAATAGAAGACTAAGGGTCAAACTTATCGACAAAGAAATTGATGTAAAAATGCTCGATACAAACCCGATAAACATGTATAATCAACTTTGTGCAATTTCTGTTTTGCACAAATTAGGCGCAGACGAGAAGAAAATTGTCCAAGCAATGGAGCAATTGCAGATTGCTCAAAGCAGGTTGATTAGCACAACTGCCTCTGGCAAGAATATTTACAGAATTGTTGCAAAAGGGCAAAATCCAATTGCTTGCTCAAGAGCTTTTGAGATTTCTAGGAATATACAAGGGAAAAAATGCGTGATTTTATATCTTGATGACCATTTTGACGCACTTAAATCTGTTGAAAATATCGCTTGGTACTACGACACTGATTTCGAGTTTTTGAAAGACGAGAATATAAATCAAATTGTTGTCCAAGGTGCAAGAGAGGCAGATGTCTACGTTCGCTTGTTAATGGCTGGAATTAGCCCAGACATAATAAAACATTTTGACGAAAAAGAAAATATAACCCAAAAAATTGACTTGAGCATATCAGATTCATTTGTAATCTATCACGACATATACACTTTGCACGAGGGCGAAGAAATTAGAAAAAGTATTGAGAATCGCCTCAAAGGAGAGACTTAAAATGACTGAAAAAAATCTTAAAATAGAAGTGTTATTTCCACAGGCATGCAACCTTTTTGGAGATTTGGCAAATGTTGAATACTTAAAAAAATGCTTGCCAAAAGCCACTTTTTTTGAGACTGATTTAGGCAAAAAACCGCTGTTTTTAAGCGAAAAAATAGATTTTGTGTACATGGGAGCATGCACTGAAAACACACAGATTAAAATAATCGAGATGTTTTCTTTTTACAAAGATGAGATTAAAAGAAAAATTGAAGAGGGCGTTTTATTTTTCTTCACGGGGAACTCCTTTGAGATTTTTGGAAACTATATCGAAAAGGAAAACGGCGAGAAAATAAAAGCACTCTCCATTTTCGATTTTTGGGTGAAGCAGAATTTAACCCAACGCCACAACAGCGAGTGCGAAATGAAAGTGGGCGACATAAAAGTCTATGCTTTTAAATCTCAATTCACCATGTGCTACCCAAAAGATGAAAACAATTCACTTTTTGACGTGGTTAAAGGCATAGGAATGAACATGGAGTCAAAAAAAGAGGGGATTTTCTATAAAAATTTTCTTGCAACGTATCTTATCGGACCAATTTTGATTTTAAACCCAGACTTCACCAAGTTGTTAATTAAGAAAATGGGAATAAACAACCCTGTTTTAGCATTTGAGGACGAAGTTTATTCTGCCTTTAAAAAGAGGGCGATGGATTTTGACAAAAATGTGCCCGATAAACCTGCAAAGTATAAATATATGTAAATGATTAAGTGTGTAATTTTATTATTTTGTTCTAGAAAAGGAAATGAATATGACAAAAAAAAGAGTACCATATCAAACAAGAATGAAAAGAAGAAAAATCGCGATTTTTTCACTTTTATGCGCTGTTCCACTTTTAATCGTAACACTAATTGTTTTGTTTTTAGTCTTGCCTATGTTTTCAGGACAAAGCGATTTGCAACGAGCTGGATTTGTTATTGTTGAAGCAATTAACAACAACGAAACTGATACAGTGGAAATGTTAATATTCAATGATGAAAGTAGCACATCCGAAGATGAAAGATCTAACTTAGAAAACGATACAAAGGGAGCAAATGAAGAGAACACCATTCAAGAGAGTCCAATTTCTTTAATCATTGAAAACACACAAATTTCTATGGGTGAAATCGGCGAAGATACTATTGAGTACTCTGTAGTATCACCACAAATGCAAGAGATGTTCACTGCTATTCAAAGTGAATTAACACAAGAAGATATACTTAACTTGACTGGTGAAGCATTAAATGAATTTGTGAAGGAATACATCAAAATCGCACCAAAAGTTACTACAACAATATTGGTAGATTATGAAAAAGTTGATGATAAATATGTTTTTGATTATACAAACGAAAATTTTGTGAATGCAATTACAGGAGGCTTCCTTGAGGCGTATTCAACACTTTACAATCAAATGATTGATGAATATAGAGAGTGGCTTGAAAGTCAAGAATAGCGGTTTATCAAGAAAGGATGGTCCTTATAATGAAAAAAATTGTTTTAATTATATTGGTTTGTGTTTTGTTTTTTCAAAACGTTAGTGTTCTTACATATGCGACGCAATCTAATAAATATTTTAGAGTTGAGGCTGAATATTCTGATAGACCAGGTAATATTTATGAATTAGATTTGTTGATTAACAACGAAATCGTGTTTGTAGAAGCTGCAAAATTTTCAAACAAACTGGGATATATTTTCTCCCAAACTAATGAATATATAGAATTTATTGATTCAGAAAGGCAATTCTCTGCAACTTATTTTTTGGACTCTTTGGAAATCAAGTATTCTTATGGTCCTGTTTCATTCACTCTTGAAGCACCAACAGAACTAATTTACCAAGACAACACATTTTGGGTTCCGTTTGAATATATTGCTTTGGTTTTAAACAGCAGTTTGCTGTTGGTTAATGACACGGTTGTGATTGAAATGCCACGACAAACAATGATAGATACATTTATCGAAATCCAAAATAATAAAAGTGAATTTAGCTTTTCATATCAAGAGGATATGAATTTGTCACAAGAATCTTTCGAGACAATGGGTATATCCGCGCATTTGGTTTCGCTTTTTGACGGACTTATCACTTTTGAGAGCGAATCATGGGCACAGCTTTTCTCATTTAATGCGTTGAATACTTCATATGATAAAAAATATTCAGAAGATTTAGCAACGTTCTTTATGACAAGTTCCGCAGATGAACTTAATGCAGCAATCGAAGACATGAAAAATGTGGAAAAATTGTTTACTACAGAAGGCAAGTTGGGAGAATTTCTCGAGAGCACTTCTAGGGATTTGGACGTAAATGTTGGAACATTAAAAGATACTTACGAGGCTACTTTTGAGGGATTTACACTGGGAAACAGAAGCTACACTGATGTCAATCAAGCGTATCAAGCCTTTGAAAACGCCTTTGATGCTCAATCAAATTTTGATGATATTTGGGGAGGCGTTCTTAAAACCCAGCAAAGCATAGACGGTTTGACTAAAGGTCTTGACACACTAATTAAAGTTGCAGAATATACTAGCTATGTTTCTGAGTTTACAAATCAAGATGAATTTTCAGTTGACGCCTTGGAGCGCTACCTAAAACTTTCGCCTGATATTAATGAAGGCTCGCAGACTGTTAAGTATAACTTTGGCAAGAAAATTAACGAATTTAATTCTTCCGATACACAATATGCAATAAGTAATTTCCTAAAAGACAATATCGACGAGCTTATCGTAGATAATTTGCCTTTAGAAAAAATTCTTGGCGCTCCTGCTAGTATAGCACTAATTGCGTGGGACTTAATGAGGTCTTTTATTCCTTTTTATTCTGATGGACTTAAACAAACCGAGAGTTTCGAGTTGTCGCTCTATTCCTTGTTAATGCAAGAAGAGTCGAGTATGAACAGCACTCTTGCCTACACTGAGCTACATGGATTTGGTGATAATATCAACTCAACTATCTTGTATGAATACGCAGTGTATGCCTACACTTATCTAAAATTTTCATACATAACACGCAACACAGGTTTGGGCTCTCTTACAGACAAAACAATTAGTGCAAACTCTTCGGATTATGTTTATCAGTCGAATATAAATTTGGATATTGCAGATTTTTTGGTTACTCTGAAAAAAGCAACCGAGAATAATGACAGTTTAATCTATGGTTTTTTGCCCGAGAACAATAAAGAATTCTTAGCTAATTATGACGACAGCAAGTTAATAGAATTTTGCGAGCAACACGGCGAAGAATTGTTGTATGTCGATACATTAAATCCGTTGTTTAATAAAATATTAGCAGAGTATAAAACTGCTCTTCTTGACGAACAAACTCTTGAAATTGCATCTACATATCCAAACGTGAATAAGCTTTCATTGGATTTATATCAGCCTGAACAATTTTTTTACGCGATGCACGACATTAATTTAGATAGGGAAAACGAACTGTTATTCGGAATTAAATTGAACGACGGAACTTTTAAAATTTTTGATGTGTATTCAATTGCAAATGATGAGGTGATTAAATTATTTGATGATGAGAATTTGGCGGACAAAACCGAACTTACAATTTTTAGCCATAATTCTATCCGTGCCTATATTGACGGAGGAGAAAACTATGGCGAGTATGATTTTTATTGGATTAATGACGGTGGATTCCTTGAATTTTACGGGAAATATATATATGATTTCGAAAAAAATCCTGAAACTCCTTATTTTGGAGATGATCAATATTATGATGAAGAATTCTTTCAAACTTTTTTTAACAGCCGTGGAATGCCAGAAATAGAACCTGAGTGGCATAGTTTGCTGGATTATGAAATTCAAGAAGAATTTACTCCTGAAGCTACAAATGAGTGGGAAGATGTTTTAAATTTCGGTAAGTATGAGCTAATTGAAAAATACAATTTAGACTTAAATCAATATGTGGGCACACTATACGATACTGGGAACTATTACAACGGGGGACGAATAGTTAAATCTCACATAGAAGAAGAGGAAAAATGTTCGTTTTTCTTTGAAGAAAAAATAGGCGATAAAAGATACTTATCCTCGTTGTATCCCTCGGGTGAGTTTTTAGGAATTACCATTGGAGTCGATACAATAGATACTTTTATTGATTTATATGGCGAACCTGAAAGCAGCGGAATACCTTATGACAATCCTGAAAGGAATTTTCACTATTATTCCGGAGAATTCTTGGAAGCGTGGGTTTATTCTGACATAGAAACAAATGAAATAACCTCAATTTTCTTAAAATTTATTAAATCAGTCACAGAACTAGACTCTAGTAATCAGGTTTTGGGCGAAGTTAAAATTCTAGAGCAAGAAGATATTATTGGGGTTTGGAATGCAGAAAGAACTTTAGCCGAGTTCATGTAATACGAACCACGCCTAAAATTGCCCAAATTGCACCTTTAACTGCGTTATCCTCTTTGTAATACACAAGTATTACTTCATCGTCTGCCTTGTTATAGTCAGAATTTGGACGATATTAGGTCTAAGATTTTAAAAGCACTGTGTGGGTTTAATAAGGAATAAAAGGCGAGAAGTAATGCTTTCCGCCTTACGAGCGACTTTTGTGAACTTAGTAAGCCCACAGGGTACTTTTAAAACGGGTTCGGATTACATGAGCTCGGCTAACATATGAGATAAACAAGACCTCATGGGATATGATTTTTGGTAGCATTGCAAAGTCTGGTGGCAAAATGACAATCGGCAGAGATTGGACTATCACATACTACATTGGAGCGTTTGGAGGAGAGGGTATTTATAATTTACTCGATGACAAAGTAATCTATACGATTGACGGGACAGACGTTAGCGATGATGGTAATTCGTTTTTGTATCACAAAGAAATAAACGGTGAAGATTATCTTGCTTTTAAATATGCAGATTTCGAAATTATTTGGGAAAAAGAATAAGGAATGTAGCTAGAGAGATTATTTAATAATATCGCTCAAGATATTAAAATAATCTGTAAAAAAAGTGTAAATTTGTTGACCTTATCATCAAAGTATGGTAAAATCTAATAAAGAGTAAATGTATTATTATCAAGGAGGTTATATATATGAAACTGGTTTTGGCAATTGTTAGTAATGATGACAGCGCTGAGGTCTCTTCATCTTTGACAAAGGGAGGATACCAAGTAACTAAGCTTGCTACAACAGGCGGCTTTTTGATGGCTGGAAACACCACTTTTATTTCTGGTGTAAGCGATGATAAAGTTGATGATGTTATAGCGATTATTTCAAAACACTCAAGCAGAAGAACACAAATTATGCCTTCTGCATCTACAATGGACATAGGAATGTATTCTTCATATCCGGTGGAAGTAACTGTTGGTGGTTCAACAATTTTTATTCTTAATATTGATAGATTTGAAAAAGTCTAATGAAGATTAATTTTTCTAAGTTTATCGGAAACGAAAGCACGAAAGTCGCTTTGAGCACAGCTTTCGAACAAAACAGATTGCCTCAGGTAATTATTTTACAGGGAGAAGTCGGTTTAGGAAAGAAAACTTTGGCAAGTATGATTGCGAACATTGCGGTTTGTACCGATGATAACAAACCTTGCGGGAGTTGTTCGGGGTGTATAAAAGCACGTGTGGGCACACACCCTGATATTAGAGTTGAAAAAGGTTCCGGTGTCAGTGGAAGTATTTCCGTTGACGCCGTTCGCTCAATTATACAAGATGTATACAAAAAGCCCGAAATGGCTGATTTAAATATTTATATGCTGTTTATAAAAAGCACACTGTCTGCATCTTCGCAAAATAAATTATTGAAAATTATTGAAGAGCCACCAGGTAGAGCTCTTTTTATTATAACAATAAATTCTGCTGTGAGCCTGTTGCCCACGGTTCGCTCCAGAGCACAATGCTTCACTCTTTTTCCTCCTAGTTTGGAAGAAAGTGCGAGTTTTTGTGCGGAAAAATTAGATGTTACAATTGACGAATCTATGAAGCTAGCAAAACTATATGGCGGTAACATTGGCGCAATGCTTCAAGGAGAAGCTATGCCGATGGAAATAGCGTCAAACACTTCGCAAATTTTTGATAAGTCAGATGAAGATGCCTTTCTGGCGCTTACATTTCCACTTATCAAACAAAGGGATAATTTTGGCGTGTATTTAGAAAATTTAAGAATGATTTTTCGAGATGCATTGATTCTTTCTCAAGGGGCAGACACAACATTAGGAATTAATCCTGAGCAATCTTTAAGGATTTCTCGAAAATATAGGAAGTCGATTTTGGTAGAATTGGTGGAAATTTGCACAGAATATATAAATCTATCAAAACGAAATTTGAATATGAACTTGATTGTCACGTCATTTTGCGCAAAACTAAGAGACGCGGTAATCAAATAAGATACAGTAATTTAGAAAGGTAACAAGGATTTATCCTTGATATGGAATAGATATGACGGAAGTAATAGGTGTTAGATTTGAAAGCACAGGTAAGATGTATTATTTTTCTCCGAATAAGCTAGAGATTAAAAAAGGAGACAAAGTAATTGTTGAAACTGCTAGGGGTCTTGAGTGCGGAGATGTTTGCATGGAGATTACCGAAATTACCGATAAGGATATAATTCAACCTCTTAAAAAAGCAGTTAGAATTGCAACTGTCGGAGATTTAAAGAAAATTGAAGACAACAAAAACAAAGAGAAAAAAGCTTTTGCAGTTTGCGAAGAGAAAATAAATTTGCATAACTTAGAAATGAAGCTGATTGATGTAGAGTACACTTTTGATTGCAGTAAAATTTTATTTTATTTCACCTCTGACGGCAGAGTTGATTTTAGAGAGTTGGTAAAAGATTTGGCCTCACAGTTTAGAACACGAATTGAGCTTAGACAAATTGGTGTGCGTGACGAGGCTAAATTAATCGGTGGACTTGGAATTTGTGGAAGACCGTTTTGCTGTAAGCAATTTTTATCAGGGTTCCAACCTGTTTCAATCAAAATGGCGAAAGAGCAAGGATTATCGCTAAATCCAACTAAAATTTCGGGAACTTGTGGCAGACTTATGTGTTGCTTGAAATACGAGCAAGATGCATACACTGATTTGCTGAAAACCACTCCGAAAATCGGCGCATTAGTAATGACAGACGATGGAAAAGGCGTTGTTGTAGAGCAAAATTTATTAACACAAAAATTAACTATTAGATTGGACAAAGCTCCTGATGCTGCGCCTCAAATATATAAAGTTAAGGACGTTAAACTTCTTAAAGATGGGCAAATCAGGCTCAACAGAAAAGAGATTGAAGAACTTAAAAAGCTTGAGGGCTAGTATAATCTGAACTACTCCTAAAAATGTATTAATACAAAATCATTTTAGTGTAGTTATTCTCTTTAAAGTTAAATCAAAAAACGCGGCTGTCGCGTTAAGGAATTTTTTCGTTAAAATCAACAAACCAATGTAGGGACAGGCTTCCATGCCTGTCCGAAAATCATCAAAATTTTTCCTGTTTTGTGGGAGGGCTTGGAAACCCTCCCCTATTTTTTGTTCATTTTTACCTTAATGCACAAATGATATGGCAGATTTGTAGGGCAAGGGCTCTGCTCTTGCCGTGGTTATAATATAAATCTGCATTTCGGCAAGAGCAGAGCCCTTGCCCTACACCATAACATTGTTCATATTCACCGCTTACCGTCTTAATGCGACAGTCCCATTTGTTTATTTTAGTCAAAATTTTCGTTACTGCACCTTGGACTTTAACTTCATATAATATCAATCAGACTAGACTAGATTATATCAATTAAAATCAACCCAAGCGATATGCTGTGCGTAGTCGCCCATAATCAACTCTGAACTCATCATGTCAAGTTGAGGATAGAAACTATATTCAATGCCCATTGCAGTTGTGACAACAATTTCCACATTAGACGAGCTACCTAGATTACTGCTAATGAGCAATAACTCGTCACCCTCCGTTTGATAAAGAAGTTCTCCTCTGCTGTTTTCAAAATCAGTAAAATTGTTTTCGTAAACTGTAATTGGCAGACCCCAACTGCTTTTAATCAAATAAACTTCGTCGCCCTGTGCATGAAGAAATATTAATCTATCAAGGTCTTCCTCTGTCAGATAAAATCCTAACTCGTAAAGGCTTTTATATGTTTCGTCGGTTAACTCCTCATCAACCATGTCTCCTGAATATCCAAGAAATGCGACATGGAAAGGATTATCTAATCCGTCAGGCATGAACGAGCTATAATTGTCGCTAAAAATATCGTATATTTTCCAAGTTTCGCCATCGTCGTCCGAGGCAAAAAACACCCAATTCTTACTGGTGAAAGTTGGGTCATACATATGCTCTGTCATGCTGTTGTTAGCGACTTCGTCAATAACAAGCTCCACAACTTGGTAGTTTGTGATTTCTGGGTACATAGAAAGAGTTGCTGCAACATCTTCAGCTAGCAGAGCACTTATTTCTTTTAGGTCTTCATTTGCAACAAGCGCGCTTTCTAAGATAACATAGCTTGGTAATTCTTCCATGTTTGAGATGTTTTCTAGCAGTGTGTTTCCATATTCTTCGGTTGTGTAAGACTCTAAAATTTCGTCATAGTTTTCAAACACAATTTCATTATAAAAGTTCATCGCTTTTACGTTGAACTCATTCGTTGGAGTATATTCATGAATAACAAATCGACCATTGTTATACACAACATTCCCGAATTTTCCATTCTCTATTGGGTAATCACTGAGAATGTTAGATGTTTCTTCAAACGCTTTTTTTACAGCAAAAACTTCATTGTCGTTAGCACCAATGATTGCAAACTGCTCAACATTTTCATGCCAAATATCAAATTCCTCATGATATTTTATATCTGTAACATGTGACCCGCCAATGTAATAATGTTTAAATCTAGAGTCGCCATATTCTTCTTCGACAAGGAAATTGACAACGATTTTAAATCCATCAGGTGTGTATTCCCAAACAGTTTTTATAACCGGATTGAGGTATAAAGGCACTTCGCCAGTGATTAAATAAGTTTTTCCGTCAACAGTCGTAGTCTCCAGTACTAACTTTTCCCAGTTTTCTCCGTAAGGAATTAAGGCGAACTTATCCAAATGAATGAGATTACCACCCTCGTCAATGGAATAAACTTGAATTTCAGGGGTGTTGTCCATTCTTAAATAATACATATCAGGTTCTATGTATGTTCTGACTAAGACTAACTCCATTATGTCATCGCCTGTCAGTTCAACCAAGGTGGCATATGACAAATCCGGAATTGCGTATGTACCACTCGATCCTTCATATGGAAAAACAGTTTCGACATCCTCTGAATAGTCAAAGGCGAGATTATAGGAATTAATCAGAGTAGAATAAGCGCTGTATTTTGTGTCCAAAAGATTTTCATTGTTATTGCTGCTTTCTGCTATACTTGACTCAGCCTTGCTTGCTTCACTGCTTGCAGTGCTAGCCACACTTTCTTCCTTGCTGGAAGGCGTTGGTGAAGTAGATGGGTCGGGCAAACCGAAGTCAAGCCCATTTCCACAAGCACAAAGAAAAACTATAGCAAGCAAACTTACCGAAATCAAAAGTGTTTTTCGAATATTTGATGAAAAATTTTTATTGAAAATCAAAAAAATCACACTCCTCAAACAAAAATACTTGTTTATCTAGATTATTCCTGAATTATGTGTTTTTAGCTTGTTGTAGTGCAACTGCAAGTTGCGCAGGACATGATGTTCCTCTGCCATTGCAGTCAATATTCTGACATTTTGCAATATAGTCATCAACTTTCATTCCCTTAACCAAAGTGGAAATTCCTGATAAATTTCCGTTGCAACCTCCTATGAATTGAACAGCTTTTATTGTATCACCGTCTAATTCAAATTGAATTTCTTTCGAGCAAACGCCTTTTGTTTTGTATGTATACATAATGTA
>CAYJBU010000009.1:24522-34183 GCA_964368155.1 uncultured Eubacteriales bacterium
CCTGCTTTAGCGCTATCGTCAAAACCGCCCATGTGCCACCTTATTGCAAGAGCTTCGTCAATTTTCAAACGAATGAAGCGCTCGATTAAAAACACAGATTTTTCACCGTGTCCATATGGGAACAAATCATCTACCATGTAAAAAGGAGTCTTTTCCCACTTTCCGGTGTCCTCATTTTTTACATTTCTAAATGAAGTTTTATAAAATTGAGACTTGCACACATCGTGTAAAAGTCCGCAAAGTGCAAAAGTTTCCTCGCTGTCGTTTTCGGTAAAATATTTCTCTCTTAACACTTCGTAAACATTGATGCTGTGCATTAAAAGACCATTTTCACAGGCGCAATGAAACTTAGTGCTTGCAGGAGCGGTAAAAAAATCAGTTTTTTCCAGCCATTTCAAAAATTTGTCTGCGCCTTCTCTTTTCACGTTTTTTGTGAAAATATCTACAAACTTTTGTTTTAAATTTTCGCCCATTGTTATAACCATCCTTATAAAATATACACAAGACTGATGTGGGGGAAATAATATCGCAGTTTTAATGCGCAATAAATACAATAAATATAATTGTTTTGTTATACATGCGACCGAACCTATAAGCCGAGTTCTGTCTTGAACAGTCATCTATCTTGGATGCAAGTTACCTTGCACCTCACGCCACCTCCATAAGACCGACGGGCAGCCGATATGTCTTACCACGGTGTTGCTTCGAGTAGGGTTTACAGGTCATCAAAGTCTCCTTTGTGACGGTGAGCTCTTACCTCGCCTTTCCATCCTTACCGATTGCTCGGCGGTATATTTCTGTTGCACTATCCCTAGGGTCGCCCCCGGCGGCCGTTAGCCGTTACTCTTGCCCTGTGAAGCTCGGACTTTCCTCAGACACAGGCTTTCGCCTTATGCCTGTAACTGCTCAGTCCGCTCGCATATATATCAAAATTTATACTTTTTGTGAAAGTAATCTGTTTTTCTCATTCCACAATTTTTGTGACAAATCAACGTAGTAGGAATGAGGGTTTTCTAGCCTTAAAACTTCGTCCCACAAAGTGTCCACTTGTTGCTTACAGTAATCACGAATTTCGTTAATTTCACGTTTTTCGTGAATACGCTTGCCTTTAGAGAAAATTTGTTTGCGCAATTTTACTGCTTTGAAATTATCTACAGTTTTTCTCTTCCAAGTGTGTTCAGGGTCGAAAATTTCATATGGTTTTGTATCGTCAATAACCTCATCAAACAAGGTGATAACATCTGCAATCGCCTTTCCTGTTTCTTTGTTGTAGAGCCTCCAAAGTTCTTTAAAACAAGGAGTGGTGATTTTTGTAACATTTTCGCTTATCTTAATTTTTGGAATCATCTCGCCTTTTGTATTCTCGGTTGCTACAAGTTTGTAAACTCCACCGAAAACAGGCTCGGACGAGGAAGTAATCATTCGCTCGCCAACTCCGAAAGTGTCAACTTTAGCGCCCTGATTAATCATATCTCTTATAATAAATTCGTCAAGAGAATTTGAAGCAGTAATTTTGCAATCCGAAAACCCTGCGTCGTCAAGCATTTTTCTTGCTTTTTTTGAAAGATAAGTTATGTCACCGCTGTCAATTCTAATTCCAGCAGGCCTTAACCCTTTTGGAACAATAACTTCGTTGAAAACTTTTATAGCATTTGGAATTCCTGATTTAAGCACGTTGTAGGTATCCACCAATAACACGCAACTGTCAGGATATTCGGTTGCATAAGCCTTGAACGCGTCATACTCTGTATCAAAAATTTGAACCCAGCTGTGAGCCATTGTTCCAATTGCAGGCACACCGAAAACTCTGTCTGAAATTGTACAAGCAGAGCCAACACATCCTCCGATATAAGAAGCTCTCGAGCCATATATTGCGCCATCAAAACCCTGTGCACGTCTAGAACCAAATTCAATGACTGCACGTCCTGAGGCTGCCCTTACAATTCTGTTAGCCTTGGTTGCAATCAAACTTTGGTGATTTATACACAGTAAAATCATAGTCTCAACGAATTGGGCTTGAATTGAAGGACCTTTTACGGTTACAATTGGTTCGCCAGGAAAAATAGGAGTGCCTTCCGGAACAGTCCACACGTCACATTCAAAGTTAAAATCTCTTAAATAGTTTAAAAACTCATCGCTGAATTTATTTTTAGACCTTAAATATTCAATGTCCTCATCAGTAAACTCAAGTTTTTCAAAATAATCCACCAACTGTTCGACTCCTGCCATAATTGCATAGCCTCCCTTGTCGGGAACTTTTCTGAAAAACATATCAAAATAACAGATTTTGTCCTTAAATCCGTTTGCGTAATATGCATTTGCCATAGTCAGCTGATAGAAATCAGCGAGCATTGTTAGATTTTTATCTGTGTTCAACACCTTCTCAACCATCCTTTCGCTTCTTACTTAGTTATTATATCAAAAGTTTGAAAAAAAAACAAGAGAGTAGAAACAATGGGTAGTGTTTATTTTTGCATATTAGAATAATAACTGAAAAATTCTATGTATATACAGAAAATAATAGGGAATTTGCCAAATGTTTACAGTTTGTTCATCTTTTTTTCTAAGAAATATATTATAATGTAGGTGTGAAAGAGGCTAGAACGAATTATAGAAAGGAGTTGCCTATGAGACTGAGGAAGCAGCCGTTAGGTAACATGAATATTATCGGGGCAAGGGTCGAAGAATCTCGTCGTTTGTCCGGTATGCGTCAAAAAGAACTTTTAGCTCAATTACAAGTTCGTGGAATTGATATGAACGCTTCCGGTATATCGAAAGTGGAGGGGCAATTAAGGTCTGTTTCAGATTATGAATTGCTCGCGATTTCTGAAATCTTGAATGTCTCTGTTAATTGGTTACTGACCGGTAAAAAGTAAATGAATTTATTGACACAGATAGTAGAACGAGAGTAGTGCTATTGTACATTTTGAGTTCAATATGAGCATGGAAAAAAATCTTTGAATGAATTTTTGGGGATTTTTTATTTATCCGTGCCTTTATCTGACTGATATAATCCGAATCCGTTTTCTAACGAAAGGATAGGCTTTCTATCAGCGTCAAGGCTATTGCAAAGAGAATAACGAAGTTACAGGTGCAGTTTGGGCATTTCTATGCGTGATTCAGATAATAACAGTCACCTTAAACCACGTCGGTTTTAATTAGCAAATTTGCACTCATACTTCGTAAAAACAAGTCTGTAGTATTATAGAATTTTTTCGTCAAAATAAATAAACCATTGTAGGGATAGGCTTCCATGCCTATCCGAAAAGTATAATTTTTTAAATGTTTACGGGAGGGCGTCTGCCCTCCCGTACTTTTTGTTTCTAGTGGCTATGAAATCACTCTTTCTCCACCCATTCAATTTTAGCAATATTGACACCTCGATAAGGCTTTTGAGCAGAAGAAATGTAGTACTCGCCTTTTTCGTCTATCAATATTTCGGGGCAATGCCCGTAAAGCTCTGCTACTGGCTCGGAATTTGTGAAGTCCAAGGGATTTTTTGAAACCATAACATATGAATGTGCATCGTATGGGTCTGCACCCTCGATTGTGGACTCCCATATGCACCAAATGAGATAGTACATATCCTCGTATTTTAGCAAAACTGGGGACTCTGGCGCACCAGGACGGAGCATATTGAAAATAATTGTCTTATCGCTCCAATTTATTAAGTCCGTTGAGGTTCTTGTCGCAACACTATCTTTGATACAGTAAGTCATATAATAAACGCCATTATCAAGCATGATGTGAGGGTCTCTAGAGGTTGGATGGTCTTCAAAAACAGCCCCTTTTGGTGTCCAGTTATATAAATCCTCACTCACCGCATATCTTATTTCCCTAGGACCATAAAACATGTACCATATGCCATCCTTTTTCAATATTGCTGGCGAGTGCTGATTTGGGTTCTCGTCGGGTCTTGTTTGAGGATAGAGCACTTTTGGCATATCTTCAAAACAGTCCTCGCATAGTACATCTGAAAATAATCCTGCTTTTGTAGCACAGTGGAAAGATTGCAGCTCACCCTCGTGTGACTCTTCGGGCATGTCCGAGGTCACGGGATGAGTAATGCCAAATCCATGCCATTTACCGTCGTCGCCTTTTATAATTATATGGTCGTTAGGCTGCCAAACTTCATGGTATTGCCCAAACTCAAAGCGCTCGGTTTTAATTCCAAAATAATTGTCCGCTTTCGGGATATATGCCCTTATGTATTCACCGACTATTTTAGGGATTTTCATATATTTCTACCATTCCTTTTTTTTGTTTAAAATTTTTAGTATAAGTCAAAACAATACACATGACAATCTTCACTGCCCCATGTGTCATTTGTCACAAGTTTTACCGACTTCGTTTTTATGTTGCATGGAATATTAATTAGCCTTTGGAAATTATCCGTTTTTGAAAAAAGCTCTTTATATTCTCCGTCTTCCAACACTAAAACAGAAAAAGATTTCGTTATCGTAGCAGGTGGCATTGCACTTATTCTATTTATTGGGTAGTTTGAAAGTTGTTCTCTGTTATACTGTCCCATATCGAATAATTTTTTGTAGGGTTTCTGTGGAGTGATTCAAGCAAAATTTCTTCTAAAATTCCCGTCTCTCTGTTGTTATCTCCGTGATTTGCAGCCCCCGAGATACACATTCTTATTTCAGAAGATGCGTTTCCGCCCAAAACAGGTCTATCCCCCATTAAAACTACTTTCACCCCTCTTCTTGCTGCAGATATAGCAGAAATCATTCCTGCAATCCCTCCACCTACTACACAAAAATCAACATTATGCGTTATCGTTTTAAACACAGCCATCCATACCACACCTTATTAAATTATTTCGTATTGTTAAGTTAAATGATAATCGAAGTACAGACCAATTTGTAATAATGTGTTTCACTAAAAACAACATCACAAAAGTGTCTTGTTGCAAAAAATTATAACACGAAAAAGCTCATATCGCAACAGTAATTACAAATTTTCTAAACACAGAAAGTATTAATTATCATATGCGAAACAAAATGCAAAAATAATGCTAAATCTCAAACAATTCCAAAGGGTTGTTGCATTTCGCACTTTTTAATGTTATAATTTTTTTAACTTAGTAGTCATTCTTTCGTATTCTTGTTTTTCTTAACAAGAAACAATATTTACATAATGTATGCGCATGTAATTTTCGAACTACTTACCACAATACCACTTGAAAATGCAACAAATAAAAAAGGAGGGCAAAACATGGATTTTAAAGAGAAATTAATAGCTAAAGCAAAAGAAGTAGACATAAAAATTAAACCTGAACAATCAGAACAATTTCTATTATATTTTAACCTGCTGACACAGTGGAATGAAAAAATTAACCTTACTGCAATAATCGAGCCTGACGAAGTTATTGTTAAACACTTTGTCGACAGTTTATTAATGCTAAAAGCGACAAAAATAAAGAATGAGGCAAAGGTAATAGATGTTGGAACTGGAGCTGGGTTTCCTGCAGTTCCACTTAAAATAATGAGACCAGATTTGAAAATTACTTTGTTGGACAGTCTAAACAAGAGACTGAAATTTCTTGAACTTGTTGCAAGTGAGTTAGGATTTGAGTTTGAGTATGTTCACAAAAGGGCAGAAGAAGCTGGAAAAATTTTGACAATGAGAGAAAGTTATGACATTGCAGTTTCAAGAGCAGTGGCAAACTTGAATACTCTTAGCGAGTACTGTATACCTTTAATTAAAATGAAAGGATTTTTCATAGCTATGAAAGGTCCTGCACTGAAAGAGGAAATAGTAAGCGCAAGAAGGGCTTACTCTACTCTTGGATGCAAATTAAAAGAGGAATTTGAATTTATATTGCCTGACGAAGAAAAATCTGTTAGAAAAATAGCTGTTTTTCAAAAATTTTCTTTTACTCCAAAGATATACCCAAGACATGGCAATAAAATCAGCAAAGATCCATTGTTTTTAGCAAAATCAAAATTAGTTTGATTTATATATACTTAGTGAAAAGGGGAAACAGTGATGAAAATTGCAGTTATAGGAGCAGGTGCAATGGGTGCACTTTTTGGTGGTTATCTATCTAGAAACAATGAGACATATCTCATAGATACAAATGAAGCGTTGGTCAATCGTATTAACGAAAGTGGATTACGAATAATCGAGGAAGAGGAAGATGTAGTTGTATATCCAAAAGCAATGACATCTGCTGAAAATTTACCTCAGCTTGATTTAGTTATAATTTTTGTTAAAGCTATGTACTCTAGGAATGCTCTAGAATCTAACAAATCCATGTTTAGCGAAAACACTCTAGTTTTGACTTTGCAAAATGGTAGCGGACACGATATATTATTAAAAGAATTCGTAGAAGAAGATAAAATATTGATTGGGACTACTCAAGATAATTGTGCCGTTAAAGAGTTAGGAATTATTAAGCATGGCGGAACTGGCAAAACTTACATTGGCAGTTTAACTGACAAAAATCAATCGGCGGTCGAACAAATATGCAAAGTTTTTTCATCTTCCGGATTTCAGACTGAATACTCCGAAAATATTAAGTATTTAATCTGGGATAAACTATTTTTAAACACTTCTATCAGTGTGTTAACCGGGATTTTACAAGTAAAAATGGGGTTTATGCTTGAAAATGATAATGGAAGATGGTTGATGGAAAGGCTTATAGGTGAAGCAGTTGAAACTGCAAATGCTGATGGTTTCAATTTCAATTGCGATAAAGTGATAGAAAAGGCTTACCTACTATTAGGGGGGTCAAAAAATGGAATTACCTCAATATGTAGTGATTTATACAATGGAAGAATTACAGAAGTTGATACAATTAGTGGAAGCGTTGTGAGGGTAGCGCAGGCAAATGGAACAAAAGTCCCTACACATGAATGCATGGTTAAACTAGTACATTCAATTGAGCAAAGAAAAGAATATTTATATGAAAGTTGAGGAGATTAATATGTCAGTATATCAATTAGGAAACTTAAGAGTAGTAGACCTGACGAAAACATTAGACCCTAAAACTGAATCTAGGCGCTGTGCATTAATCCGTTACAACACAGGCGGTCCTATTCCGGATTTTCACACAACAGTTGATATTACAAGTCATTTAGGGACTCATGTAGAGTGTCCATATCATCACGATGACAATTGGACAGATGTAAATTCTTTACCACTTACAACCTTTATGGGGAGAGCAATTTATGTAAAAATCGAGCATATGAAACCCTATACGCATATTATGCCTGAGGATTTAGAGAAATCATGTGGAGATTTAATAAAAGAAGATGACATTGTAATACTCGATTCGCAATATCAAATTGAACCATTCACAGAAAAAACAAACACGAAAGAAGATGAGCGCTTGTTGATTTGTGCAGAAGCTGCGCAATGGTTTAAAAGCAAAAAGGTGAAATGCGTTGGATTTGGGGATGGTGTTTCTATAGAAAACTGTGAAAAAGATGTAAAGGCATTTCATGATATTTTAATGGCAGAAGATATTGTTTTTCTTGAAGTCTTAAAAAATCTTGATAAATTAAACTCAAAAGTATTTTTTATGTCATACTCGCCATTGCCTATTATTGGGCTAGACTCTTGCCCAATTCGTGCATATGCAATCGAGGGTTTAGCAGAATTCTCAGAATAAATCGCATGCATATTTTAGCCATATCACAATATTATCCGAACCCGTTTTAATATCACTTGAACTTTCAGTGCTCAAAAAGTATATTGAATTATATGAATAAAAGATGATTATTTTGGTCTAGCTAGATTTTTTACAATAAAACAATAGAAAACCCTCCCGAGGTATTGGGAGGGTTTTCTGTGGGAAATGAATAAGGGAATGGGTTTCTCGTACTCTTTTTCAGTGGTCTTCCATCTGGAAAACAGGTTTTTGTATCGTCAAAAAACATTCAATGGATGTGTCATTGTCTGTTTTGGTGTAATTTACGTTAATGCCGCTTTGTTTAATCATTTCAACGGCTCTGTTAAGACTATTTAAGATGAGCCTCAAATCTGGGGTAACTGAACCCTTATTTCCCCCTTTTTTGTTTGAAACTATCTTATTATATAATGCCTTAGTTTGCGCAAAATTTAGTTTTCTAGAGCTTATGTACTGCAAAAATTTTTCTCTTTCATCATTGCTAGCAATTTTAAGAGAAATATGAACTTGGTCACGTGATAACTCTGATAATGTTATGATTTCAAGTTGCTTTGACGTAAGTTTGTTAAGCTCAAGAATGTCTTCTAAATCGAAAATATTAATATTAAGAACTTCGGAACATTCCTCGTTCGTCAATCCCCAGTTATCCATGTAAGATTTAATTGCTTTAAATTTTTCCAAATAATTCATCTCTCTGACATGGTAATTGTTGTTGAAATTCATAGTGTTAGATTGAAACTGGGTACAATTCGTGATTATAACAGGGACTTTTAAAAGTCTTGCTTTTTTACAAGCTCTTAAGCGTCGTTCGCCACATATAACAATATATCCTAAATTTTTTTTTCGAACAATAAGTGGTTCAATCAAGCCAAATTTTCTAATACTGCTTGCCAATCCTTCTATATCGTCCTCTTCATAATTTCGTATGTAGTTAGCTTTATTAGATGTAATTTTTTCCAAAGGCACCATAGAAAAATGCGGTTTCACGGTTTGTCCCCCCTTTTATTGTGCGTTGAAAACAGTATATCATTAATTTTCACAAAAAATTGTCGAAAAAAATAGTCGAAGAAAAAAATTTTATGTTTCACGTGAAACAATTGAATAAAGTCTTTTCAAAACAGAAAAAATATGATAGAATAATATTCAAGTAATGATTTTGAGGGAAAGGGAGAGAAAAGCAAGATTATGGGTAAAATAATTGCAATTTCTAACCAAAAAGGAGGAGTCGGAAAGACTACTACTGCGATAAACTTGGCTGCAGCCCTTAGTGTAAAAGGTAAAAAAGTATTACTGGTTGACATAGACCCACAATCAAATACAACCAGTGGAGTTGGTGTCGATAAAAAAAACACTTCGTTTTCAACATATAATATTTTTATGGGGGATAGCTCTGCAAAGCAATCAGTCATTAAGACTGACTACACAAATTTAAGTTTAATCGCTTCAGACATGAATTTATCTGCTGTTGAAATTGAAATTGCCACAAGAGAACACAGGGAATTTATTCTTAAAAATGCTCTTACTGAAATAAGAGGTGATTTTGATTATATAATCATGGATTGTCCTCCTTCTTTAGGGCTGATAACTACTAATGCCTTGTGCGCCTGCGACACAGTTCTAATTCCAATACAATGTGAATTTTACGCACTTGAGGGTTTATCCCAATTAATGAACAGTATCAGGAGAGTGAAAAGGCTTTTCAACGAGCATTTAGACTTAGAGGGTGTATTGCTGACAATGTTTGATGGAAGATTAAATTTAACTCAGCAAGTCGTTTCAGAGGTAAAGAAGTTTTTCCCAAAAAAAGTTTTTTCTTCTGTAATTCCTCGTGCAGTAAGACTTTCAGAAGCTCCAAGTTTTGGGCAACCAGCAATATATTACGACAAGAACAACAGAGGAACAGTCGCATATAATGATTTGGCAAAGGAAATAATTAAAAACAATAAGTAAAGCCTACTGAATAACAAGTTGTTCAGCAGGTATTAAGTAATTTTTTATTGCTCCACCAATTAAAAAGTG
>CAYJBU010000010.1:0-8119 GCA_964368155.1 uncultured Eubacteriales bacterium
CTTTCTTTTGCGTTAGAAAGCCATTTTCAAGTTGTTCAGCAGGTATTAAGTAAAACAGGGGATATTGATTTTAAGCTCTATGAGAGTGGTAGAATAGATTTACTTTTAAACAAAATTAAAATGCAGTCCAAAGCGAACTGCATTTATTAACCTATTCTATTATTTGTCCATTCTGATTTGTTTAAAAACGGAGAGACTGTTAAGTATTTTTTTGTGAAACGTTATTAATGTGATAACATAAATTAAAATAAGAGAATATCTAATAATGCTATTATTATATGACATCAAAAATGCAAAGCCTAAAGCCATGAAAATAATGCTGATTAAAATTAACTTTTTAGTATTATATACTTGTGCGTTGTCTAAATTATCTTTGGTAATTTTACGCATAAAAAGATAATGTGATGCAGTGTAAATCATATAGCAAATTAGTGTTGTGTAGCCTGCAGCGTGATATCCAAAAATATTTATGAAAACAAAATTTAGTAAAATATTCAAAATAGCTGCAATAGCAGTTGAAATTACGATATAGTATTTTTTTTCGTAATAAAACTGAAAAGCTACAAAAAATTGATAAGCAAACATATAGAATACACTCATTGCAACGGGAGGAATAATCCAGATTGCGTCACTATACTCTGGTGGTGCAAAAATATAAATGACCTCGGGAGCAAATGATATAAGCATTAAATTTACAGCAGCAATAAAAACGAATAATGGGGTAGTCACATCCGAAATTTCAGACACATTACCATTTTTAATTTTACGGTATAACCATGGCTCAACAGTTTGCATAACAGTTCCGTTAAAGATTACCATAGCCATAGATAATGAATAGGAAAGTCCATATATACCAGCCGCTGCATTATCTATAATCGAACCTATCATAATCTTATCTGCTCCACTTAGAATGGATGTAGATAAATAATGAGGAATGAGTGGTAAATTAAAAGCAAGTGCGTATTTCCAAAAGCGACTTGAGAAAAAAACTTTTACTTTGTTCATTTTAGCGATGAATGGGATGCTATATAAAATTAAACTCACAAGTGCTAAAGATAAAATTCTTGCAGTCGTTTTGTCATCAAAATTTAGGATGAGTAGAATAGCTACAACCGGTTCAATAAATGTGTAGAGTAAAGTAACTACTACAAATTTTTTGTATGCTAAATTAAGTCTTTGTTCACTTGTCCAAAAATAAAACATGGAAGAAGACCATATAATCACCAACATTGCAAGCAATTGAGTGGTTGTAAGTGAAAATATCTCATTAAAAAATGAGCTGAACAAAAGGTAAATTATTGTCCATAGAAAAACCAAAGTAGTGACAAGTCCTTGAAGCGAAGAAGAGAAAATAGCTTTTTCTTTATCAAACTTAATCATACCTTGCATAAAAACGCCATAAAAAATGTTAAGGGTTACAAATACAGATATGATGTTCATCCAAGAATAAAAAATATCCAACTTGCCATATTGCTCGGTGCTTAAAAGTCTTGTAATGATAGGAGTCGTGAAAATTATCATAGACTTTTGCAGGAAAGTGCAAATCAAAAACCATAACGAAGCCTTTAGAGCAAGTGGGACTTCTGAGTATTTGCTTTTGAGTTTTCTTACAATGTTCATATTAAAAGTTCTTTCATTAGAATTTGATGATACTACAGTCCTTGATTTAAAGTTTGGATGAAAATATAGTTTTATATATGCCCATTATGAATTTTGCAAAATGTTTTGAAACTAAAAATACTCTAAGGAATAATTTAATGCTAGGTTCTAGCGGAGTGGATTTAAGTTGTTTTTTGATGTTATATAACTTGGTTTTAACCTCGGTATATGACTTTCTTTTTTCTCTCAAAAAAGAATATGGCATTAATGCTAAAAATGAACCGATAGCTTTAAACTTTGCACTTTGAGAAGAATTGTGAATATTGGAAAACTTTTTACATGCAATTTCACTTGCTAAAAAAATATTATTAACCCTATCAATATAAAATTTTTCATTAAACCCAGAGGTTATACTTTCGTCTCTTTTTCTATAATAGTATAACTCATCTTCGATGTAAATCGCTCTTGCGTTAGGATGCAATACTTCCATTAAAAAAACCATTTCCTCGCTAAAAACGCCAACTTTAAAGCGATTATTCCCAATGATTTCTCGAGTGTAAAGTTTATCCCAAACAACAGATATTGAGAGGTCTGAGAACATCAGGCTTGCAAACTCATCTCCGGTATAAGGGATGTTGAAATTAAGATCTTTGGCTTTTAACACATTGCGCTCAATAACTTCTGCTTTGTCATTTACGTTTATATGTCGCATGCAAAGTAAATCTGTTTTTCTTTTAATAATATTTTCGTGCAAAATTTTAAAACAGTCTTCGTGGATAAAGTCGTCACTATCAACAAAAGCGATGAATTTGCCTGTGCTAATATCGATTCCAGCATTTCTAGCTTTGCTAACTCCAGAATTTTTTTGATGGATAACAACTATTCTATCGTCTATTTTTGCCCAGTCATCACACATCTTAGGGCATTGATCAGGAGAGCCATCATCTACTAAAATTATCTCAATGTTTTTGTAAGTTTGATTGACTAAGGATTTCACACATTCGCTTAAAAATTCAGAAGCCTTATAAACAGGGACAATTACGCTGATTAAATCCATTATATCACCTTAAATAATATGTTATTTTACATTTTTATTTATATATGCATTAAACGCAGGGTACAGCATGAAAAACATTAAAGAAAGTAGTCTTTTACTATTATGTTTTAAACAGAAAAAACAAATTTTATATAGTGCTTTTTGAGAAAAAGAAAGCAGTTGTGATAACATTTTATAAGCTTGTTTATCTTTCAAAATTAAGCGATATGCACTTGAAGAGCTAAATAAGCGAATGCGTTTATAAAGCGTACTCATAGATAAACCCTCGTAAGGGATATTCTTAATTAATGAATAGCAAAAAACTCTCATTGATAAAGGGGAGAGTAAATCTAAGCATTTCTCATATTTGTCGTTAGAAACAAGGTATGAGTGGAAACTTTCTATTGTTTTTATCGATTTTTCACATATATTTGGATCGTCTTTTCTTGTTGTAGAAGCAAATCTTACATCGACATTATATACCATGGTATTATTGAAATAAAACTTTGGATTATAACTTAATGCTTTGCGAATAAAAATATTGTCTTCCATGAAAACTTGACGCTCGCTGTCGAAAGCTAAATTATTATCTATAATAAAACTGCGTTTGAAAAGTTTGTTAAACAAATACCCAAATCCGTTTTTATCTTCAAACATAAAAAATCTTTTTCTTTCATCTTCAGAGCCAAATCTGTCTATATATCCATTTCCTAATTCATCACAGATTAAAATAGAACCAGTGTTTTCAATTCTATTATATGTTCCACAAATTATGTCACAACTTTTCACTTGAGCTATTTTGAGCATATCATAAATTCCGGAAATAGCCACAGTGTCATCCACATCTGCAAAGATAATATACTCGCCCTTGCAGTTGTCTATGCCTATGTTTCTCGCAACCCCTTGACCATTGTTTTTAGTGTGAATAACTTTGATGTTAGGGTTATCTTTTGCGTATCTATCACAAATTTGTTTTGTGTTATCCGTAGAACCATCGTTAATCATTATTATTTCTATAGGAAAAGAGAGGTCACATAATATAGCACTAAGGCAGTTTTCTATACAACTCTCACCGTTATAAATAGGAATAATAAAGCTGAGAAGTGGTTGCATATGAAGTCTCCTTTTTAATGTTATTTCAAATTTTTAGTATAAACAACGTTTTGTTTCTTTGCTCTTTTTGTTTTTTTGACAACAATTTTGTCACAAAAAATATGTTTATCTATTACTTTTTCAATATATTTAATTCTAAAAAAACCAAAAGTGAAACCACATAGCGAGCCGAAAAGGAAGCCCAATCCGTAAAACATTATATCCATTTGGCTAGAGTAATATGTGCCTATACAACTTGCAATCAAGAAAATACAAGATAAAAATAAGCATCCTATTTGGTCGTTAAAATAATATAGATAAATAATAACGCAATACATTAGGTATAGTATAAAATAACCCAATGATAAAATAGGAAAAATCTCGATTATTATAGAAGAGAAAAATAATTGAGGTAAAAAAATTATTCCAACTAAGAATAAAATAGCAGTTATAACACTTTGTATATTGATAAGTCTTGTAAGTTGTTGTGTTAGCGTTTTAAACATAATACGTTTATTTTATTGCCTGCATATAATTCTGATAAGCATCGTGAAATTCGGTTTCAGCCATAACTATAAAGAAAATCACAGTTGAAATATTGCATATCATTGCAATACACGCTGCCATATCGTACATTGGGTGACTTAAAAAAGTGTCCCAAATAACAATTCTGTCTGCAGCAAACCAAAATATAAATATATGAGCATATATACCTATTGAGTAAAGTGCATTAGAAATAAACAATGTCTTAAATTTCCAAAAATAAATTAAACACTCGGTGTAATTTTTTGAGCTTTTGCTAAACCATCGTTTTATTTGTGTAAATTGCAAAAAGGCTATTAAAAAAAATCCAATAGTAAGTCCATACATAATGGCATAAACGGTCTCAAAGTAAAATCCAAAAATATAAGATAAAAGAAAACCGATGCCTAAACCGATAAGATAGAATATAAAAACAATTCGATAGTCTTTAGTAGCCTGGATATAAATTGTTGAAAAGTAAACAACTACCGTCGACATCCAAAATGCGTAGGTTGATATGGCATAACTTACAGGTAAATTTGTTAGAAAGACTAAGTTGTGAATTATTGGAATAGATGCAAGCGTTGAGACTAGGCACACAACTGCAAGGCCAGTGTAATATGATGGTAGTATGTCACTAAACTTTTCTTGGTATATCTTATCTGCAATATATCTTGAAAAAAGTGCGCTAAAAGGAGCTATTATTATGCCACTAAAAACAAAAATATATAGAATAGTTGAGGATAAGAGCTCTCTTAAAGCTATATCAACATTGTTAAAACCCATTGCAGAGTATAGTATAAGTAACATTACGACAATTATCAGAGTTGGGCCTACAGTAATCATTGAGCTATATGCTGCACCTAGCGCCAAGTTTGATAAATTGTTTTTACTATATATTTTTTTTAATTCAAGTCCAATTCCAGCCATTATTACTCCTTATATATTATAGTGTGTTGAACGTGTCATACACTTAGCATAATTTTTTGTATACATCATAATATTGATTGTAAATATCATCTTTGTCATAGTATTTTACAGCTCGGTTGTATCCGATTTCGCCCATTTTTTTACGCATTTCTTCATTACTTGCTATATCTAAAATAGCATGTGCCATTTTAGATGAATCGGTAACAGGTACAATATATCCAGCGTTACCCTCGGTGTCAAATTCGCCTTCAATTAATCCTTTGCAGTTGCCAACATTAGTTGCTATAAAAGGTTTTTTTGCTGCATATGCTTCTAAGATAACTAGAGGTTGTCCCTCGCTTATACTACTTAACAAGAAAAAGTCCATTTTGCCGATGTAGTCTAGAACATTTACATTCCCTGTAAAAATCACATCGCTAACATTCAGCCTTTTTATCAAATCTTCACATTCCTGTGCGTACTCAAGGTCTTCCTCGGCAGAGCCCATCATCCATAATTTTAGCCTTTGATCCCTTTGCTTCGCGTTACTAAATGCAACAATCAATGTTTTAAGGTCTTTAATTCGTGCAATTCTAGCGATAACACCAATATTGATAAATTCATCGGTAGGTGATTTCATCTCGATATTTTCATATCTTGCTATATCAACGCCGTTTGGAATAATTATAGCTTTGCTCTCGCTGCACCCCATCTCAAGTTGAAGTTGCCTTGCTCCGGCGAATAATGATGAAACAACATCAGCGTATTGATAGCCACATTCTCCGATTTTATTGAATTGGTCTATCCATAAGTCCTTATATACCCCTTCAACCCACTCTGCACGAATAATTTCTTCTTCGCGCTCTCTTGAGTAAAGCCCGTGTTCAGTAAGAAAAAAGGGATTGCCGTGAATTGTTTTTTGCATACTGCCTAAAATTGCTGCATATCCAGAAGAAACAGAGTGATATACATCGGCTTTAATTGTAGCAGCATTTAGAATTGTGAACAAAGGCATATACATGGAACGCATTGCCCACAAAAAGTCTGTAAATGGAATATTAGGGTAATTCTCTTCATGGTAAGCGGCAACTATTTCAAAAAAGTCATATCCTGATAGAATGGCATTTATTGAAACGTTGTATTTTATAAAAAAGTTAAATATATCACTCCAGTTAACGTTTTTACCAAACATCAAATCTTCGAATGATTTATGGTCAGCGGATTTCATTTTGATTTTCTTTTTTGTGAAAAAGTCCACATAGTCATCGTCAAGCAAATAAATTTCTTGAATTTCAACTACGTTATCAGGAATAGCATACTTAAATTCCCTTGTGTTATCTCGCTTTGCAGAAATAACTTGAAGTACAAATTCTACCTCAGGCATATTTAATATTAATTGTTGTAACCAAGTTGAAACGCCACCAGTTACATAAGGGTATGCGCCCTCAACTATTATACATACTCTCATATTTATAACCATGCAATGCTCGCCGTACAAACTAAATAACTATAAAATTATGCACGGTAACAATATACCTTTCGTTTAATCTTTGTGACTAGTTAGTTTTTCGTTACTTAAAAATATTTCAATTTTCGACTCAAAAGCTCTAACTAAAAATACATTATCTCCAATTTTGGTGATTTCAGCGTTTGTGTAAGAATCAATCTCTTTGTTGGTGTTGATGATAAAATAAGACTCACGTGTGTAATTCTGAATATCAATTATAACTTTATCTTCTGTATAAGTGTAGGTTGGATTAATTGTTAAGAAATTAGTAATTCTCTTTGCTGCTTCAGAAGCAGTTACATTATCAAGCCAGTTGTAAATTTCTGAATGAACACTAAGGAGAGAGTCGAAATCTAAGGAAAAGTCAACCCAACTTTCTGGGTTTTCCTTCAAATAATCAGAAACATCCACTTTAACTGAAACTAGTCCTAAAGTTTTTGCTACGGAATTTGATTGAATAAAGCCATCCTCAAATGTTTCGGGAGTAGAAATGATTGGGATGTTTATTAAACCGTCCCCTTCATTTATAAATGAAAAAGAAGAATCCCATTCAATTGCTTCGTTTAAAACCGATGTATCTGAAATTAAACGTCCATCAAGATTTTTAGCGATTTCCCCGCCTTGCATTCCAATATGGTCTAAATAATAGTTAACATTACCATTTGTAGTTGTCTCAAGCTTTTCGCTCTCAGGAGAGTACCAAGTAGTTACAGTGTTGTATCTTTCTTCAGCTGAATTGAAAAGTGGAAAGAAGATAGAGTTTTGTACACCCAGTGCATCTCTGGTATAAAGAGTAGATAAAGTATCAGAGCTAAAGTTTGTGGCATATGGCATACCGTTTACCAAAAGAAGATATGCGTTGATAGTAGGGTAGATGTAAGTGTTTTGTAACTGCGTGTAAACTTCAGTAATCATAGAGTAAGCTAGCATGTTACTAAAAACATTAGTAGAAGAAACATAAATGGAAGCTCCGTTAGACGAGTGCCTCCAAAGTAAAGGAGGTAGTTCTTCGTTAGCTATTGTTGATGAATTCTGTGAATCTTCGTCAAATATTGCATAAGCATATTTCTTGTTCTCTCCGTGCAAAACAATTTCGCTTGCTGTAAAACTGATATCTTTTTCTTCTTGCATAGCATAAAAACCTAAGTCTTTGGATATTCGGTATGCCTCAAACTCAGATTCCCCGATATACTCTTTAATACCTAGATGCATTCGAATATCAGGATCACTAAAATGCGATTGGTTTAATGAACCCATAAAAACAATAACCTTACCTTCTTTTGAAAGATTGCAAAGCGATTCTATTACATCGTTAGAAGCGTCCTTTTTTGTTAGGAAAAACACATCAGTATTATCAATATCACTCTCGCTTAGGCTGGAAAAAGTTTCTGAAGTGTAGTAATTTTCCCTTAAATTATATAGTTGATTAGAGATTATTGTAGTGGTAGGGATAT
>CAYJBU010000010.1:8129-13647 GCA_964368155.1 uncultured Eubacteriales bacterium
AATAATAACAGTTGTTCTATCTATATTATTAGGGCTCATAGGTACAGTGTTATCAGAAACAAGTAGTTGATCAAACTTACTTATCATAACTCTATCGTCAGCTAAGGTTGTGGTAAAGCTGTTGGTAGAAGTTAAATGTATAACAGAGTCTATTCGCATAAAGCCAGTAAAAGATAGAAAAAGGATGGCAAAAGTAGCGAATGCGTAAAAATAATTACCAGCTTTAATCTGAAACTTATTTTTTTTCAAGTTTTTTCCTTCTTCCTGTTGTTCTGTGTCTAATGTATGCATTAAAAGTGCTTAGCATCATAATAAACATATATCTGCCAACATTAAATAAGCCATCATGCATAGATTCACCTTGTGTTCTGGCGTGCATAATTGCAGGTATTTCTCCAATTTTAAAGCCGAGCAATAGCATTTGCATGGTCATATTTAAGTCTGGATACTTTGTATCAAAATTGAGATATCTCGAATAGTATGAGAAGGCATTTCGATTAAGCGCCATTAAACCACTTGTAGGGTCAGTTATTTTTGAACCCGTAATGTCTTTAATAATAAATCTAAAAAATTTAATTGCTACCATTTTAAGTTTTGAAACATAGAATGTCTCGCTACCTTCTAAAAAACGTGTACCTATTACAATGTCTGGGGTAGAATCATCATTTGGTTTAGGTATTATTTTTTTAAGCAGTCTATCTAAATTTCTTACATCATGTTGCCCATCTGCATCCATTTGCAAAACAAAATCATAATTTTTTTCAGTCGCATATTTATAACCTGTTTGAAGTGCTGCTCCATAGCCAAGGTTATATACTTGACTAAGTACATCGAAACCACATTCTTTAATTGCTTTTTCTGTATTATCCGCAGAACCATCATTAATCACAAGAACATCCATTATATCGGTAACATTAGCTTCTTTCAGATTGTATAGTGTATTCTTAATGTTAAGCTCTTCATTGTAAGCAGGGATTAAAAGTAGAATTTTATTATTGTACATCTAGCACCTCCGGAAAATATATTGAATAGTCTACTGCCATGTTTAGTAGGAAATATGGATCTTGTTCTATTTTGTATATAGTGTTGAAATCGTCTTCATAATAAATTGATACTTCGTTAGGGTAAACACTCTCAAGCTCTAAAATTAAAAAATGCAATCTAGACATAATTGTTGGTCTGTTAAAATAGTAAGCTCTATCACGAGAATCACCATATGCAGTGAAAATATCAACATCGTTATTCATGGCAGACGATAATGATATAGGTACTGAATACTCGTAGTCTGTTTCATGTGTTAGGTCAATTAACCTCTCGCCGAAGATATTTGCCCTCGTCTCAAGCACAATATATACATCTTGAGTAGGGATGTAAAAATCTTCTTTGTTTTCGCTTGCTTCAAGTAAATCTAATATTTCAACATGATATCCGTTTCCTGTTAAAATCGATAAAATATTTGTAGTAGAAACTACAGTATATGTGTTTTTGGGGCTGTTTTTTATAAGATCAATAGCAAGTGCTCCGTCACCATTTGAAACTATTTTAGTGAAAAGCAAATCCTCTTTTTCGCCGTTAGTTAAAAATACAGAAGCAGTTAGTGAAAGACCAATCAATAGAGTTGTTAGAGATAAAGTTTCCTTTGTTTTAACAACAACTGCTAGCATATCATGTGCTAAGTTAAAAACTATTGCAACTAAAATAGGGGATAGTAAAAAGATAAAAACAGAGACCCTGTTTGTGTGGATAATTGCAGGTAAGTTAAGCTTTGGCGCAATGGAAAGGATAAGCATGATTATATAAGTTACCGAGAAAAAAAGGTATATAGGAAGCTGTTTCTGGTTCCTTTTATGAGTGAAGATACCTACAATGCTATAGATAAATATAAATAATACTAAAGCGACTGCAAACATGGATAATATGCCACTTGAAAATGTAGAGGAGGCTAAATAGTCAGGAAGTTCGGATAATACAAAGCCACCTTGCGCCTCTGCGAGTGCCTCGCCACTAGAGTTTGGGTTAAGCCCTTGGCTGATTAAGTCTTCGTTAGATGACATAACGCCTAACGCCCAAGCGATAGAGCGCTCAAACTCAATACCAGACAAAAAACCAATTAAGAACGGAAAAATTCCCAAGAAAACTCCTGCAGAACCATAAATTAAATACTTAAATATCATTTTAGTTTTTATTAGCTTAACAAGGAATACAATTCCAAAAGCTAAGCAGATAAAAGCTAGGAATATGGTACCATAAAAGTGTGCATACACACTCCACGCCAATGAAAGCGCGAACAGATAAAATGAAAATTTATCGGAATATTTTATAGTGTGGACTAAAGCGAAAACAGCAATTAGTACTGGTAAAAGTGAAAATTCCATAGGGAAGATGTATTGAAATCTGAAGTATGCACTAACGTCAAAAGCGTTAGTTACCATAACAAGAATCCAAGCGAATAAGGTTGCGTATTTTGCAGTGAATAACTCTTTCATAATAGCATATACAGTAATAAATATTAAAGACGAAGATAATATTGAGAATGCTAAAGATGAAAAATCTAAACTAATTCCAAAAAGAGTAGATAAACTAGCAGTTAAAAAATGCATTCCGTGCGGGTAGAGTCCTTTTGGAAAAGCATTGTTTTGGACGATTGAGTTAATCCAAAATATATGAGTTTCTTCATCCGTGTGTCCGTAAGCTGGTGCAAAAAATCTACTGTAACCGTAAAACATAACCAAATAAAGAAGTGTTAAGCAAAAAAGCGCACATTCTAGCCTTCTGCCTTTTAAAAACTTATTGTAAAAAAGTTGGTCTAAATTAGCAAAAAATTTACGAATGTTTCTTGCTATTATCTTTTTGCCGTATGTTCCATGAATAACATCAATTATAACAATATAGGCATTTTTAAACTTGAGCGTTAACATTTTGATGTTAATATAAATTAAGGTGGAAATTGGTAATAAAACAAAGAAAATTAAAACAGAAAAAAAGCTAAATAGTTTTAAATATGCTAAAGCAAAACACACTAAATTAATATAAATATTAGCACTTACTTGATAGGCTAGTAATCTGAAAAAAAGTCCTTTGTTCTTTAGATGTCTATGAAGAAAAAAAGAAGGGAGAAGAACGCAGATTACAAAGTAAGAAAAACTGATTTGGAAAAAGCATATAATATTATGAAAAAATAAAGCATCCCAATTTATGAAATATTGTAAAATCTTATCCAATCTAGCACCTCGTTATCCAATTCTAAAGTTGAAACTTTAAGCTCTTTTAAAAGAATTTTAAATTCTTCGGCTTCAGAACTTTTGTAGTAATATTTTAAGCAAACTTTTGCCGCATGTATATCTTTAGTGGCAATTTCTCTTGAAAAACCAACATACTCTTTTACTTTAGAAGTGTTCTTTAATTGATTAAATAGGTCAACGATTTGAGAAAGCATAATGCCCTCAACCCTACTATTATCCTCTTCTTTTAAAAGTTTGATTTGCTTATCAAGGTTGATTATATACGTTTCTTGTTCATACTCGTTGAAAAAATTTGGACGTAGAATATCGCACAAACAGTTAATGTATCTAACCCTTGCATCAGGTCCTGGGTAGGATTCAAGATGTTTTGCTGCTGCAGTTTCTTCTTTTCTATATCTAGAAGTAGCAGCCGTAACAAATGCAATAGCATAGTGAGTCACCTCGGTGTCTTCATCAAAAGTAGCTTCCCTTATTACGTTTAAGGTAGTATCATCTTTCTCACCTTTTAAAACTTCTAGCAAAACCTTTCGTCTGTTTTTTTTGTCAGCGATAAGCATTGCTTCATTGAGAGGTATTTTGTCAATTTCCTTCTCAACATCAACATCAATAAAGTTTTTTATTCCGCTGGTATCCATGGTGAGATTATCAAAGTCAATATTATTTAACTTTATAAATTTATCATACAAAACAATATAAACTTTTGAGCAGAATATACACAGCGCACCTACAATGGGAGTAACAAGGATAAAAATTCCACATGCTATTCCCTTTTTAATATTCTTTGTTACAGCGCAAAATATAACATATCCAAGCGCAATTGCTGTATTAATCAATAGGATTAAAATAATACTATTCAATGTCTTCTTTCCCCATAATTTCTTCGTTGGTTATTGTTTTTGCAATCATATTGTTTTGCGCAAATCTGTTTACAACAAAACGAGAGTCGCTTTCGTCAGAGCTGGATAAAAGTACATACAAATTCGTCATGTCACTTCCTATATAGTCAGTGTCTCTGACTAATCTCTCAACTTTTGAGAATAATTCCTTGTCTACCGATTGTTCAGGTGCTTCAATTTTCATAACGATGTAGGATAATAAATTCATCTCAGCACCATTTTGGTAGGTAATAAGTTTTTCTTTAAAAGAATCTATATTCATTACTCGAGTATCTTCTAAAAAAGCATTTTCAAATTGTAAACTTTCGAATTCGAGTGCACTGGACATTGTCTTTTCGACAAGTCGACTTAAAACAGAGATAAGAGAGCTTTGATACAAACTAATCTGTTCAAGTTCTGTAACCCATATCATAATAACTGCATCAATAGTATTATCTTCACTATAAACTGCACTTATATATGTTGGCTTGTCAACGCTAAAATCTCTGTTCATATAGACATCATGATGTAATAATGATTGGTAAAAATAGCTTTCTTTATCAAGGACAAATGATTTACCGATGGATTTGCCTTTGTCAGAAGTGGAGGCTGCAAGTCTAAAAAAGCTAGACCTTTTACTTGATACAAAAATAGCAACATGCTCAGTTTCAAGAAATTCGCTAACCACTTTTGCTGTTTGGAAAATAACCTTACTTGCGTCAAGAAAAGTTAACTGGCTTGTCATGTTAAAAAGTCTTGCAAGGTTGTTACGATAAGCAGTGATACGTTTTCCGTATACATTTTTTACATAGGCGTTACTTTCATTAATTCTACTAATATCAGTAACTTGCTTTGAATTATACTCGTGTTTATCTTTAAATTCAGCTTCTTTTCTAGTGAAATTGTCACGCATCAAACCAACGATAATGGCTGCAAAAGATAATTGCAGAGTTTCCATAAACAGTTGGAAATCTAAAACAGGCATCATGGTAAGTATTGTGCTTAGACTGAAAAAGAGTTTGCCAAAAATTGAGAGAACTGTAGAAAACATGGAGTAACTTACACCGTAAATTGCACCGATGACTATGACAAATATCAAGTAAAAATCGATGTTTATACCTAGTGAAAATGAGTCAAATCCGAATTGTAACAGTGTTACCAAAACAAAAAGCAAAGAAGTTTCTAACAGCGTTCTAGTAATTCTTTTAATTGCACTATGATCTTTTTCTGCATCCTCATTCATCTTTTGATATTTTGCTTTTTTATACAAAGAAGGGATTTCATCAATAATCGTGTATCTAGCACTATATTTTAACTTATGGTTATCAGCATTTACAATTTTCAGAGGGAAAGCAGGTTTGAACTCTGCCTCTTTATCTGTAATAATAATATTTGAATTAT
>CAYJBU010000010.1:13657-31094 GCA_964368155.1 uncultured Eubacteriales bacterium
TTTGCTATACTATTCTCAGAAAAAATTTCTGCATCTATGTGGTATACATAGTTTTTTTCATCACTTTTTAGAACGTCTAAGATAACTTGGACGCTGTCTTTAATACCAATAGCCATATGATTTGCATTTGCTGGAATTCTAATATCTTTATTCTTGATATCTCGCATTAACATCTTGCTACAAAAATCTTCATAATGGGAATTTTTGCTGTAGTTACCGTAAACCTCAGGAAATCTAATAATATCAATATCAGTTTTACCTTCGTCTCTGCATGAAGAAATAAAAGTATCAATTTGCGCCAAAGCACCATTATCAAAACTGATTGTAGATGGTTTTGAAGTTTTACTAATAAAAAGTTCTTCTATATTTTCAAAAATCTTAAAAGTTGAACAGTAAATAATGCGTTTAATTCCAGCCATTTTTGCACTTAAAATAATGTTTGACATTCCTGTGATATAATCTACAGATTTGTGTTGTAGTACATTTTTATACGAGTAAAAATCAATATAACCAGCGATAATCAAAACGTCTGCAGATACATTTTTCATGATTTTAGAGACATTCTCATTTGCGTAATCAAAATCATATTTTTGAAAAACTCTCGCATCATTCTCGTTAGATTGTATAGACTCCCCTGTTATTTGATAAAGCTCGTGGCTTTCATTTTTTAGTCTTTTCGATAGAACTTTAGCAAATTCATTGCTCTTGCTACATATTAAAATCTTCATTGTTGTTCCTTGTTATTTTCTTCTATAATTTTTTTGAGTTTTTCATTTTCGTGCTTTAAAAGCGATAAATTCATAGTAAGTTCAGTAACTTGATTTGCTAAAACAGAAACCGATTTTGAATGACTAAACAGCATGAAAAATGCGAGAACTAATAAAAAGAATATAAGGATTGATGGTGGCCAGAAAACATCAATAGCATCTGCAACCCAAATCATTATTTCCGGAAAAATACCAAGCGCAATTAGACCTACTGCACCTACAAGCCACACAAGTGCATGTATCTCATTCATTTGTTTTTTCTTGCTAGCCTTGATAACCCAAAAAATTATCATTAGACCAACTAAAACAGCAGTTAAAGTTATGATAAAACTCATATTAATTCCACCTTTATAATATTTATTTTTTGTATATTTATAGATTTATATTGTTATTATTATTTCATTTTCAGTATAGCACAGGAGAGTTTTAAATGCAATAATTATTATTGGAAAAACTTCAAATTTTTAGCATAATTGAATATAAAATTGTTTCGAACTTGGTTTAAGTCTTACAAAAAAATAAAACTACTATATCTAGTTTGAAAATGGACTAATTACTAATATTTTATACAAAAAAGTAAGAATATTCTTGAAGATATAAATTGTGATTTTAAGTGAAAAAAACAATGTTTTCAAAGATTGGGGCAACAAAATAAAGGAGTGACAAAAAATTAATTTCATCACTACCATTTAAATATAATTGATTCTTAGATTAGTTTTTTTCAAGTAATCTTACAATAAAATTTGCTAACTTTGGGGAAACAAAGAAGAGTAAAAGATATAACTTGAATTTATATGATAATTTACTACATAAAATTTCTTTAAAGTCTCTCTTTATTCTAGAAATTACAGTTAAGTAAGTTTTGTTTTTTTCTTTAATGAAACTTAGTGGCATGTGTGAAACAAATCTTATTAGGCTTAAGTGATTATTTAATCTAGCACAGTTTCTCAAAGAAAAAAATTCATCTTGTGTTCTTTTTAAGATATAATCGCTTGAAACAATTCGGTCTGAATATGTTTTTTCATTAAAAGTTGATGTAATGCTGTCGTTGCGCATAAGATAATTATAAAGAACATCAGGGATAAAAGTGATGCTTGTGTTTGCAGTAACATGCTGATACAAAAATAAATTGTCCTCTGAACGACTACCTAGCACAAATCGCTTGTTTGCGATGAAGTTTTTAGAATAAAGTTTCGCCCATGCCATCGGAGGGGCAGTTTCTTCTATAATATATCTTAAATATTCTTCTCCAGTATAATTTTTAAAGAATTCTAATCTGAAATTGCTCATCTGATCTCTAGCTATGGAATTATAGTGTTCGTCAACATCCCTATATCTGCACGCTGCCATATCTGCACCTTGAGAGATTATTGCATTAAGTAATTTTTCGACCATTTCTGGTTCAATGTAATCATCACTATCTATGAAGGTTATATAATCGCCTTTTGCAACATCAAGGCCCGAATTTCTAGCAGAGGATAGACCTCCATTTTTTTTGTTTAGGATAATTATTCTCTCGTCAAGTTTTGCCCATTCTTCACATAGAGCTTTACTGTTGTCAGGAGAATCATCATTGACTAAAATAATTTCTATATTCTTATATGTTTGGTTTGCTATACTGCTTATACACTTATCCAAGAAAAGCTCCGTTTTGTAGATTGGAACAATTACACTTACAAGTTTCATGTCTAACTCCATTGTCTTCAAATTTAATGTCATAAATATGCGTTTATGAATTCAGTGTGTTATTAATTGTATCAAAATCATTGGAAATTTCTTTATTGGAATATTGACAATCAGCTTTGCAATAAAACTCTTCAATACTATTAATCAATTCAACATCATTTAAACATACTTTAATGTAACTTAAATGTTTCATCCATCTATATACACCAGAAACTTTTTTGCTGCTATTATCAAGTGCAATGCAAGGCGTGTTTGTAATTGCGGCAAAAATCATACCATGAAGCCTATCTGTAATCACAAGTTTTGATGATGCGAATTGAGTCCATTTATTATTAAGATATTCATCTCTAGTATGCATGTCTATATGTTTTCTTACAACTGTATCGGTGCAAGAATATTTATATCCATTACTGCTTAGGTAATTTTTGATTTTTATGCCAGTTGAATCTTTTAAAACCGATTCTAAATCTGTTCTAAATACAAGCAAGCAACCTTCTCTGTTTAACTTAAAATTTAAATCATCAATAAACAAAACTATATCAGGAGCAAACTTGAAATTAACATCAACAAAGTTTTTTTTACAAAAATCATAAGAACGCTTATCTCTTAAAAAGATAGTTAAGTTTTTAGCACTTTTATAAATCTTGTTATTACGAGATAATCGTGAATTAGATTCACTGGTGCCAGAATAATAGCAAGTTTGAGGGAAAACAACGATTTTATTATCCTTATATGTTGCTATAGCTTCGGCTATAATATCATCTTCAACTTCCCAAATTGTTCCAAGATTGCCACCACCGTTTATGAGTATTAAATCATTACTACTCACATATTTTTTGATTGTTTTATTATAAGCTGAAAATTCTTTAGAGGTGAACTCAACAATATCGCTCTTAGGATATAGCTTTCTAATGAATTTTTCCTGTGCAAAAACAATTGCGTGGTCGCCTAAATTCCCATGGCAAGGGGTTGAAATAAAAAATATTTTTCTATCAGAAGTACTAGAATTAATTCTAGTTTCTAAACTTTTAATAAATCGCTTCTTGTTAAAATGGTCAATTAATAGAACTTTTTTTGTAAAATTTATTGTTTTTTTTAGTGCGTCATCTAAGCGATAATACAAAGATTGCTTTTGTTTTGCATTGCTCATTGAAGTACCTCTTGATTATTTTGTGGAGTTGTGTATTACAAAAATTATATCATAATAATTTTTAATTTTCAAGTGCATTATAGTAAATGGATAATCTACAATGATATAATGTTCAATAAAAGAGGTAAATATCCACAAGTAAAAATTAAATTAAAAGATAAAGCATATATTCAATTATCTTTTAGAATAGTTTGACTTATTTCAGGGTTTTTATATTCACTGATGACAGAGAGCTTGAGCTTAATCAAGCATTAAATCATTCAAGCCGTTTAATCTCTTTGTAACAAACAGCGCACCCGTAAACGGCATTAGAAAAATTGTCGGTACATAGTTTAGCCCCATTACTATTGCAAGCAGTGCCTCGCTTTTTGTGATTTCATACATAATCCACGAATATGCGACAATATCGAGTGAGTCACCAAATCGACTTATTGTATCCGCCACTAAAAGCTTTAAAAACTGCTTTTGGTCTTTAAGTTCCCTATAATTTCTTTTTTCCTTCGTTGTTTTTTATTATCCACCTATTACTCCTCCTCCATCGCTGCTCCCAAATATTCTATTGCGATATTTTGACCGTTATTTGTTTGAGTGATATTTGCATATGTTTTGAAAAGTTCTTTGAGCATTTTGGTATGGTTAGTTTATGCTAACTATCGAATAAAATTATAGCACTTGCTTAAACAAATTCAAGCAAGGCGCTATTGGGAAATATTTATTATTTTTATATGATTAATCAGCTTGTTGGCTAAATTTCAGGAAAGTTCAAACTTTCAAGAAGGTTTGCCGCTTTTTTATATTGCCTTTGTGCTTTATAGGCACCATGCAAAAATCCATTTCTGATTGTGTGTTTATTTCATTAGAATAATCGCCTATTTATTCAATTCTGTGGACAGTTTTTTTAAGTAGCTCATCAAAAATATTTAGTAAATTTTCATCGTCAATAAAATTAATATTAAGTGCCTCAAAAAGCCTATCGTATATTTCGTCATCGCATATAGCATTTTCGTTTTCAATTTTTGAAAGATACGAAGCAGTACAAATGTTTTTACAAAGCTGTGCTTGGCTCAATCCCTTGGTCAGCCTTTCTTGTTTAATTAATATCCCTAGCATAATTTATGCTCCTTTTCTTGTTATAGCTCAACAATGTAAAACTATTTTCAAAATAGATAACTTGATTTTATTCTATCACATCAAATTACTACTTGCAATAAAAAGTGCAGTATCAAATAGCAATTTTGTGTGAAAACTAATTTTTTCACTTACGCTAGATAAGAGCGATAATATAAATAAAAGAGGGCAACAGCAATGTAGCGACCTCCCAAAAGTTGGATGTAATATCCTAACGATTGGGAGGTCGCTATATTCATGTCAAAATATAGTTATGAGTTTAAGCAACACTGCTTTAAGTCAAAATTTACAGTTATTTTTTCGCCTTTTTTGATATATACTTTCTTAAAGTCTTTTAAGCTTTTGTGGGGGATATATTCAAACTTCAACACAGAATATTTTGTGTCGTATTCTCCTGTATTTGAAAGTTCAACAGTAGTTTCATCTATCCAGTTTTCGTTAATCTGTGAGTAGTTCAATCCATGTCCAAATGGATAAACTACATCACCTTTATAAAATTTATAAGTTCTGTTTTCCATTGAATAATCTTTAAAATCTGGTAAATCATCTGTGGTTTTATAGAAAGTCACTGGAAGTCTACCGCTAGGGCTTACTTTACCATAAATAATATCTGCAAGTGCATTTCCACCCTCCGCTCCTGGGTAGAATGCTTGAATAACAGCACTACACTTTTCTTCTTGTTCAGATAGGTTAATGCAACTACCTGACACATTTACAAATATGATAGGCGTTCCAATCTCGCTAATCGTTTTAAAGAATTCGCGTTGAACAGCAGGGAGCTCAACATCAGGTTTGTCACCGCCATATGCACCATTGAAAGCGTCACCTGCTTCTCCCTCTATGGTTGAATTTAACCCAAGACACATTATTACTACATCGGCTTCTTTTGCTGCAATTATTGCCTCGTACTTTGGTTGTTCTGCCCAATCAAAAGTTTTCCCATCAGTAATATTACAACCTCTGGCATATAGAATTCTTCTGTCACTGCCGTTTTGTAATCCTCTTAAAAATGTGTAAGCCCTATCTGGTGTGCCGCTGTAATTTCCAAGTAAAACAGGAATATCGTCTGCGTTAGGACCCATTACTGCAATAGTTTTCACATTGTTTTTTAGCGGTAAAATACCATCGTTTTTAAGAAGAACTAAACTATCTTGTGCCATCACTCTATTAAGCTCTCTGTGTTTTTTGCATGATACAACATCGTATGGAATATTATCATATTCACAGTCGTTATCAAACATACCGAGTCTAAATCTTGCTTCAAATAATTTTACCACTGCTTCAGTGATGGTCTCCTCAGTGACTAACTCTAGGGCAACAGCTGTTTTTAGCCATTTATATGCTGCACCGCAATTCATTTGACAGCCATTATTAACTGCTAATGCAGCACTTTCAGCTTCGTTAGCCGTAATCTTATGATACGCATTAATATCACAAATTGCGCCACAATCCGATACGACATACCCTTTAAAACCAAATTCGCCATAAAGTATTTTTTTTAGCATAGTTTCGCTGGCGCAGCAAGGTTCACCATGTACGCTATTATAAGCACCCATCACTGCAGATGGGTCGGCGTTATCTATACAGTACTTAAAAGCATATAAATATGTTTCGTATAAATCTTTTTCGCTAACGGTAACATCAAAACCATGTCTTCCCATTTCAGGACCACTGTGTACTGCATAATGTTTTATAGTTGCATCGAGTTTTCTATATTTTTTGTCACCTTGCAGACCATTTATAAATTGCACAGCCATTTTTCCTGTAAGAACTGGGTCCTCGCCATATGTTTCATGCCCTCTGCCCCAGCGTGGGTCACGAAAAATATTGATGTTAGGAGACCAAAATGTTAACCCCTGATAAATTTTGGTTCCTCCCAGTTTTTTAAATTGATTATATTTCGCTCTTGCTTCGTCTGAAATTGCAACAGCGACTTCATGCATTAATTCTTGGTCGAAACTAGCGGCTAAACCAATAGCTTGTGTGAAAACTGTCGCTACCCCTGCTCTTGCAACACCATGCAAACACTCATTCCACCAGTTATACTCTGGAATACCCAATCTTTCGATTGCATCTGATTTATGTTTCATTTGAGATACTTTTTCTGCAAGTGTCATTTGCGTTACTAGTTCTCTTGCTCTATCGTGAAAATTCATATAACAACCTCATTTTCATTAGAAATTAATTTCTATCCTATCATAATATACAGTCCTTTTCAATTTTAAATTTTAGTATTTTATAACAAATTTTATCATATATTTTAATTTTCTATATTTTCAAAACAATTGTTAAAATGAGCAAGGAAAATACACAACAAATGTGATTTTTATTAGTGCATTGAACTGTTTACTGTGATAAAATATAACTAACAAAATTCTACTAAAATAATTAATAAAGGAGATTTTATTTTGAAAAATAAACTTAATGTGCTGTACATAATGTCTGATGACCACGCCTCGAATGCTGTTAGCGCATACAACTCAATATTAAGTGAAGTATTTGAAACACCAAATATTGATAGGCTTGGAAGAGAAGGTTTGAAATTAGATTCATGTTTTAGCACAAACCCTGTATGCACACCAGCTAGAGCTAGTATTATGACTGGACAATATGGTCATATTAATGGAGTGAAAACTCTTGACGATTCATTAGATCAACACAATAGTCCTAATCTTGTTAAGCTGTTTAAAGAAAATGGGTATCAAACTTCAATTTTTGGGAAATGGCACCTTCACTGCTTGCCTGAGCATTTTGACGAATATAAAATACTTCGTGGTGTGGGCGGACAAGGCACTTATCAAGATCCGGAATTTTTAGAGAAAGAAGCTGGAGAAACGCAATATAATGGCTATGTTACAGATATAATTACTGATATGACAGTAAACTATATAAACACTGAACTCGACACAGAGAAGCCATTTTTTATGATGTGTCACCACAAAGCGCCACATGATTTTTGGGAGTTTGCTGAACGCCATAGAGATTTATTTGATGGCATAGACATCCCTGTTCCTGACAGCCTGTTTGAGGATAGGTCACATAGAAGTGTTGCTACAAAAGAGTTCGGGAGTTCTGTAACTCCACGCAGTAAAGTACGCAATCTATACAATGATTTTAGCAAAGACACTTATGTAACCGGAAAACTTATAACTCCACAGGGGGCTACTTTTGAAGAAAAAGGTATTCTTGCATATCAGAAATATTTAAAAGATTATCTAAGAACAGTTGCATCCATTGACGATTCTGTAAAGGTTGTACTGGATACGCTAGACAAAAAAGGTATACTAGACGACACTTTGGTAATATATACATCTGACCAAGGCATGTACTTAGGCGAGCATGATTTTCAAGATAAACGTTGGTGCTATGAAGAGGGTTTGAAAATACCATTTTTGATGAGGTGTCCAAAAGTTTTGCCTGTTGGAAAAACGAATAGCAATTTAATGTCAAATATAGATATAGCTCCTACGCTTTTGGATTTTTGCGATATTAAAATACCGGAAGAAATGCAAGGCAAATCACAAAAATCTGTGCTAGTTGAAGAAAATAAAGAAGACATAAACGAGGGAATTTATTTTAGATATTGGATACACCTATCTCATGGACACCACAATCCAGCACATTTTGGTATTCGTACAAAAAAATATAAGCTGTTTTTCTTCTATGCACACCCACTAAACACATTGAGCGCTGCACCAACACCAACACCACAGGGGTTTGAACTATACGACCTTGAGAAAGATCCATTGGAAGTAAACAATGTTTATGATAAAGAGGAATATCAAGATATTGTAATAATACTAAAAGACAAATTAAGAGAAATGAGAGCATATTATAAAGATTTAGATATTGGTTTTGAAGATATAGTTAATTTCTAAAACAAAATGGAAGTCATACAAAATTAAGTATGGCTTCCATTTTTATTAAAATATTATTTCGGTGATTCTGTTTTCTGTTAGCTTTATTTCTTGTGTTATGTCTTGATACTCAACTGTCACTTTTTGCGATATTGGCGATTTGAATTTCGCAGAATCCAGCTTACCATCAACAATGTAAATATCTACAACAATATTACCTCTAGCCTTTAACCCCTCTATCTTGCCGTTTTTAAATATATTTTTATCAACAGATGGCAATAATAGAATTTTTTCGTTATGACTTTGTATAAACATTTCACAAATACCAGCTAAAGCTCCAAAGTTCCCATCAATTTGATATGGTGGATGAGAATTTAAGAGGTTATCAATTGTAGAATTTGCAATTAGCTTAGTAAAATATTTATATGCATCTTTACCTTGGCGCAGTCTAGCAAAGAAATTCATAGCCCATGCACAGCTCCAGCCCACTTGAGCCGAACCGTATTCAAGCCTTAACTCTAAAGATTTTTTAGCTGCTTTATTCAATTTTTCATTAATTTCTAAATCAAACTGTTTGCCTGGGTAAAGTGAAATTAAGTGTGAAAAATGCCTGTGTCCAGGATCAATTTCCCCATATTCAACTCCCCATTCTAAAAGTTGACCCTTAGATCCAATTTTGTATTCTGGGAATTGTCTCATTTTTTCTTTTAAGGCATCCCTAAATTCGTTATCACAATCTAAAACTTCACTGCTTTTGATGCAAGCATCGAAAAGTTCAGACATAATCTCAAAATCAGAAGCACAAGATTTAGTAAAGCATAGATTTTTGCCATTTGAAATGTATACATTTTCCGGTGAGGTTGATGGTATTGTCATTAACTCTCCATCGTATTCATATAACCAGTCTAAGCAAAATTCGCATGCGCTTTTAATTATATAATAGTGTTCTTTTATGAAGTTAATATCTTTTGAAAATTGATAATGTTCATATAGATGTAGCGCCATCCACGCTAACCCAAACACCCAGTAAGTCGAACCAGTTACGATATCTTGTGGTGCAGTATCTGCCCAAATATCTGTATTATGGTGCGCTAAAGCACCTTTCATACCATACATTTCTTGCGCAGTAATTTTTCCGTTTTTCTCCAACTCTTTTAAAAAGCTGTATAATGGCTTACCACATTCGCTCAAATTTGCTATATCTACCGCCCAGTAATTCATTTGAGCGTTAATGTTAATGGTAAACTTGCTGTCCCACGGTGAGTCGAAATGATTACACCATATACCTTGCAAATTTGTTGGCAAGCAACCTCTACTGCTTGATATCATAAGGTATCTGCAAAATTGAAAGTATAAGCTGACAAAGTTAATATCTTTATCACTGTCGAAATCTTTACGTCTTTTATCTGTAGAAATAGAATCATAATCAAAGCCGTTATTACTCATAAAGTTAATATTCATTCTACTATAAAGATTTTTATAGTCAGCTAGATGAGCATTATATAAATCTGAATATTGTTTATGTTCTGCTTTGTCTATTTTAGTTATACAAGTCTCAAGAAAATTTTCGCTCTTGTAACTTGTGTCTGCTGCAAAATAAATTGTTACCTCAGTAGCATTTCTTACTACAACGGTTTCACCTATTACATTCACTTCGCCGTCTATTGATTTAACTTTTGCAGACATACAAAACTCTATAGCATCTTTTCCGCCATCCCCAATCAAAGTTAGCTGATTATTATTCCTAGTTTTTATCTCTGAGTAATATTTTGAAGTGCCATATAAAGTGAACTGGCTTGACTTGGATTTTGCGGGGTTTGGCAAATAATCACTTCTTGTTAGTAGCATATCAAAATTAATCGAATTTGGCTTGCTGGCTGAAAACTTCACTATGATTACATCATCTGGGTTGCTAGCGAAAACTGTTCTTGTATAAGAGATATCATCTATATCATAACTGACTCCAACGATAGAATTATCGACATCTAACCAACGTTTGTAACAAGTTTCATTATTCGATTTGTAATGATGGCAAAAAAGCAAATCGCCTAGAGTTTGATAAGTTCTTTGAGAACTTGGAACGCCTGAAAAAGCATAAGTAGCATAATTTTGTGCCTCTTGAAACTCTCCCTTTAAAATTAATTCTCTGATTTTTGGTAAATATTTTTTTGCATCGGGATTGTTTCTATTCAACTTTTTACCATACCAAACACTTTCTTCATTAACTTGAAGTTTGTCTTGATATACACCACCGTATATCATTCCACCTAATGAGCCGTTACCAACGGGTAAACATTCCTCCCAATTTTTTGCGGGAGTTTCAAACCAAAGTGTATTCGACATTTTTTACCTCCCACAATAGTTTACGTATGTATAATAAGCACCTAATTGTCCACCGTCAGAAGCATAGAAGAATGTACGCAGATGAGTTTGACCTTTTTTTAGGTTCACTTTATAAGTTATAGATTTATCCTCGTTTGTAACACTTTGTTGATATCTAAAACCTTGAATTTCTAAAGCTGATTCTGTAATTGGTAAAGCTTTGCCCCCCTGGTACCATTCGCTATAGTTTCCAAGGTCACCTTCTATTCCAGCTGTAATCTCTAAGTTGAGTTCCTTAGGCCATCTACGTAATTCTATTTCATATTCGCCATCTCGCTCAACTAATATTTCTAAATAGCTATTTTTGTAGTAACCTTTTCGAATATCTCCTTGATTCCATACACAATTGATTTCGCTACCTCTCCAATCATGGCATGATAAATATACAGGGTTTTCAAATTCGCTGCCTATACTTATTGGAATATCGTCATTGAAGTGTACGGATACGTGCTCCCACCATTTCTCATAAGCATTAGTCAGTTCTAAAGCTGTTTCTGGATTTTGCTCATATATGTTATTTCTTTGTTCTGGGTCAGTGTTTAAATCATATAGCTTGTATCTATCTACTAAACGCCATTTATCTTTCATAACAGTGCAAGTTTTCCATTTCATAGGGTAATTCATTCTTTGAGAATCCACTACCATAATTCTATCATCTTTGACTTCTATATCACTTGTGATTATATCAACAATACTTTTTCCGTCAAATTCTTTGCTGCAATCATCTTTAAAGTCACATAATTCCATTAGTGTAGGTATAATGTCCATGTTTGTTGTGCAATTACGGATATCTTTTGCATGGTTCATTCCACCATTTGGATAATGAATAAAGCAAGGAACTCTGTGCCCTCCTTCATACGAACCACATTTCATTCCTCTCATGCCTGCATTATAACCTTCTGCAACAAAACCTTGTCTATCCAATTTAAAACCAAACTCGCCGCCATTGTCTGACATATATAAAAATATGGTATTATCTTCTAAGTTATTATCTTTTAAGTATTTACGCATTTTTCCAATATTATCATCAACATTAGTAAGCATGCCGTAACACCTAGCTCTGTCTTCTGGCATTTTATCTTTGTATAAGTTATAGTATTTTTCTTCTACTCTTAATGGGTAGTGAGGAGCATTTGGAGCTAGGTACAATAAAAATGGTTCATCTTTATGCGCCTCCATAAATTTAATGGACTCATTAAAGAAAACATCTGTACAATATCCGTCAAATTTTTTATCAACACCATTTTCGAAAAATACATTTGAAAAATAGTCATTTGCCCAGTAATCTGGAGCTTGCCCTATTCCGCCTCCTCTGTGAATTAATACTTTATCAAACCCTTTGTCTTGGGCACGGTAAGGGTAGCTATCACCTAAGTGCCACTTACCTACACAAGCAGTATTATAACCTGCTCTTTTAAATATTCCACCCATGGTTTCTACATCTTTCCTAAGGATAGATCTTCCACCAACTGTATGCCACACATTAACTCTATTTGCGTATTGAGCCGTTAACAAACCAGCACGAGAAGGCGCACAAGATGGCGACATATGAAAATCTACTAAATGATAACTTTCATCATAGAGTTTATCTAAATTCGGTGTAAAAATATTCTCATTTCCATGTCTGCCGATATCTCCATAACCTTGGTCGTCTGTCATTACAATTACTACATTTGGTTTTTTCTTCATAATATTATAAACTCCTTTTTAATAAAGGAGTTGTCGCAGCTAATTAAAAATAAACAAAAAATAGTGGACAGTTCTCTTCTCTTGAGTAAAGGTTTTACCCTACTAAAAAAAGATAGGAAAATGCAACTTGACTTTAATGTTTGTAAGTTATTACAACAAAAGTCAAGTTGCTATACCTTTCGAGTAGGCATGAACTGCAGTGGTTTGTTTATCCTAATAGAAAAGCTAGTTAATGCGACAACTCTTTATAAATTAATCTAAATTAGCTACAAATTCGTTATATTGTTTTTCAAACTCAGCCATAACTTCATCGTAACCTGCTGCTCTGAGTTGGTTCATTGCATTTTCAAATTCTGTATCATAAGGTGCTACGCCAACATAGATAGGAACTACGTATGTTTTGATTGCAGTTTGAACATTTGCGAGTTCAGCTTCAACTGGAGTACCATCGAAATTAAATGAATCTGCTGGGTGGACTATAGCGTTTTCATCGACTTGATACATTGATTCTTCAACAGCTGGCAAAATAGTTGTTGGGTCATTTCTCTTATAGTGTATGTTACCAATCATCCAGTCAGCAAAAGAGTAGCCTACAGATCCGGTGTCTGGATTTTTAATTATTGAATAGTGACGGTCACCTAATTCTGTATAGTGTTCGCCCTCGATACCATATAAGAATAAATCATAGTTTTCTGAGCTAGTATATAACCAGTCCATAAACTTAACTGCAGATTCAGGAGATTCACTTGTGTAAGGAACACCAACAGTATCTTTAATTGTCATTGGGCGCATTAAGCTTTCGCCCTCTTCGGCAAATGAGATAAGTTCTAATTGGTCTTCTGTTAATCCTGCTGCAGTTGGGTTGATGTTACCACCCATTCCTATGTACCATTCACCGCTTTGTACATGTGCATTTTTTTGTGAATTTTGAAGCGTTAGTACGTCTGGATAAATTAAGCCACGTTTGTAAGCATCTTCATAGAAGTTTGCATCTTGTTTAAATTCTGGTGATTCAATCCAGCTAGCAAATGTCATATCATCATATATAATAGCTAATTCACTCTTAACGATGAATGGATAAGCATCATAAGAAACATGAAGCAAGTTTGTTCTTGCACTACCAGTAGGAGAGATATTTGTACCATTAATTAATAAGTATGGTTTATATGCGCCCTCCCAATCTTCCATGATTACTTCTAGCTGGTCTAGCATTTCTGCTGGAGATTCTGGATTTTCGAAACCGTGTTCATCTCTGATATCTGTACGAATTAAGAATTTTGATTCATGAGTTGGCTCATACCAGTATGTAGGCATAATAAAGAGTTTATCATCAACTTTTGCTGCTTCAATAACTTCTGCTGGAACACTATCTAAATAGTTTGAACCATATTCTTCCATGATTGAAGTAATATCAGTTAAAGCATTTGTTGCGATAAGTTTTGGGTGAGTTTGCATGATTTGTAATAAATCAAATGATTCTTGAGAAGTAAGTTTCATATTGATTTTTTGGTCCCAAGCGTCCCAAGGAATATATTCGATTTCAATATTTACGCCAATATCTTCACCCATTTTTTTGTTTATCTCTGTGATAACGCTGTTATATTCTGCGGGTTCATTACCAGGTGCACAGTATTTTATCGTTTTGATTTCTTGTGGCTCTTCTGCTTTTTCTGATGAAGCGTCGTCTACTTGAGTAGCTGAAGATGTTTGCTCCTTTGAACTAGTTGCTGCTGGTTCTGTGTCACATGCTACAAAACTAGTTAGAATTAAACTTGCTGCCAACATGGCTGTAATAATTTTTTTCATTTTGTTAATCTCCCTTTTATTTATTTATTCAACACCTTTTCGGTGAAAAATCCATATTTATTAACCTTTTACTGCTCCTACAATCAAACCTTTGATAAAGTATTTTTGAAGGAAAGGATATAGCGCTACGATTGGACCAATTGTCACCATACAAGCTGCCATTTTTAAGCTTTCTGTCGGTGGTATTATGAAATCTCCCGCCATGCCTGACATTTGATTTAACATATTTACTTGTGAACGTATTTGCAACATTACAAATTGAATTGGGTAAAGGTCTGGATTGTCTACAAGCATAATTGCATTCCACCAGTCATTCCAATAACCTATTCCTACAAATAAAACTAATGTTGCTATGATAGGCACACTTAGCGGTAAGTAGATTTTATAAAATATAGTTATATCATTTGCGCCTTCAATCATCGCTGATTCTCTTAATGATTCTGGTAGAGTGTTCATAAAGTTTCTCACCAAGAATAAATTAAAGGCAGAGAACAACAATGAAGGAATAATTAGAGCAAATATATTGTTATATAAACCTATTTGCCTACAAATTAGATACCATGGAACCATACCGGTTGAAAAAACCATTGGTATGAAAAAGAAAAACGCTAAATTGTTTCTATAATGTACAGATTTATTCGCAAGTGCATATCCTGCTCCTGCGGTTATCATGACAGAAAGTGTTGTTCCGACCACTGTAACAAAAATAGTAACTAAGTAACTAGTAATAAAATTTGCATTTGTGCTGAAAATTATAGTATATGCCTCTAGTGACCACGAATCCGGAAAGTATGAGTATCCATTCAACATAATTGCTTCTTCGCTAGTAAAAGAGATAATTAATGCTAATAGCATTGGTAAAAAACATAATAATGTAAAAATAGTAACTACAGTATATATAATAAACTGCGATTTTGAAAATTTCTTAACCATACAATTGCTCCTCCTATACAATGATTAAAATAGCGCACCGTCTTCAAAGTATCTTTTTGTAATTTTGTTTGCAAGAATAACCATTATACACCCCATTACAGATTGAGCTAAACTAACAGCCATAGCCTGAGCTGGATCACCACTTTGACGTAGTGCACGGAAAATATATGTATCAATAACATCAGTAGTAGGATAAAGTATGCCGTTATCACCTATAAGAGCATATATCATTCCAAAATCTCCATAGAATATTTTACCAATTGCCATTATTGTTAATATGCAAACCGTTGGCATTAATAAAGGTATAGTAATTCGTTTGCATATCTGCCATCTATCCGCTCCATCGATTGTGGCAGCTTCATTTATACTTGTATCTATTCCTGTAATAGCTGCTAAGTATATTACTGCGCTGTATCCAGCACCTTTCCAAACTTTCATTCCGGTTAATATTCCAGGCCACAGCTCTTTTGTAGAATACCAATTTATAGGTTCTAGCCCTATACCCTCTAGTATTACGTTTAAGAAACCATAATCCATAGAAAATAATGAGTAAAGCATAAATCCTACAACTACCCATGATAAGAAATGAGGAAGTAAAACAATGGATTGTGATAATCTAAGGAATTTCTTGTTTCTTATTTCGTTAAACAGTAGTGCTAATGCAACTGCTGCAACTGTTCCTGATATTAAGAACAGGAAGTTTAAAAATAATGTGTTAAATATTACTGTAGACGCTGCACTTGATTTAAAGAAAAATTCAAAGTTTTCAAAACCAATAAAATCGCCTCCAAACGGTCCAGCCCTATAGTCAAATTCTCTAAATGCTATTATAATATATGGGAATGATGCATAAGAGAAAGTTAATACATATAATATCGCTGGTAACACAAGCAAGTAAGAGAACTTATTGTTTTTTATATCTATAAATAAATTCATCTTCTTTTTCGTTGCTAGGTTCATTGTGTTATTATTTTTCTTCAATTTAATATTGCCCCTTTCGTGTATTAATTTTAACAAAAATTATTTATCATTTGCGTTGGTTTATGTGTACTTATTTTAGATGATGCAGTCATAAAAGTAAATTATAATTTTTCATTTTCTTTTCATTTTATGTAATTTTTTATATCAAATTCTAATAATTCTTTCACATATTAATATTATCTGTAAAAAATACTTGAAATGTTATAAAAAATACTATATATTATAACATAGTGAGCTGGATTAAAAATTTAAATGGGATGGTTTTAGATGAAGCAATATTTTAACTATAAATTGATACATAAACTAATATTAACATTTATAACGATATTAAGTTTTACTATTATTATTCTTTCTACATTACTATATTTAACTTTCCTAAAACAAGTTTCGAAGGATTTTGAAATACAAAGCCAGAAGCAATTGCAAATAATTAGCAATGAAGTTGAAGGTATATTTGAACAGTCCTCACTTATTTTTTATAATTTGATAAACTCACCGAGTTTTATTAGCTATATGTATAGCGATGCTTCTGACATTTATTTAGAATATCATTTATTTTTAGAAGTTAAAGAGCTATACACCGTTACTCCTTTTATTGAATTTGTGGAAGTATGCAATATTGATAATGGCAAATATATAAATACTTCACCCTCGTTAAAAGCGGATATAGAGGAGTTTAGAAAAGGAACTTTTGAATTTTTAACTAACAATTCGGACGACACTAATTACATTAAACGCGAGTTTGTTAATAACAATGGCACTCCAAAAGATACTTTCAGTATCATACTACCTACTTATATGAATAAATCGATATATATAACGATAAATCTATCTGTGGACTATATCAATGAAACTATAATGAAAAATGAAACTGCTTCAAGTTACATGGCGATGCTAGACGAAGATTTTAATGTATTAGCAGAAAATGATTTTTTATTTTCCGATAATCCGTTAGATACAATAGAAATACCTAATGCACTTGATGATGAGTCTGGAGTATATGAATTAACCATTGAAGGTAAAAATTATAACGCTTTTTACTTAAAACTTGACAGCTT
>CAYJBU010000010.1:31104-33975 GCA_964368155.1 uncultured Eubacteriales bacterium
TGCTATCTAGTGAGTATCTCTCCTAATGATTTTGGATATACTTGGAGTTTCATATTTTTTAGGGACAGTATTATTATAGGGGTTTCTTTTATTATTCTAGGTTGCTTGTTTTCTGTTTTTATTGCTAAAAGGATTTTTTCGCCTTTCCACAAAATGCTTGTTTATCTTGGAATATATCAAAACTCTTCAAAAGGAAAAGTTATTGATGAATCTCAACTAGTACTAAACAAGTTTTCTAATCTTCAATCTAAAGTAGATTATGCAAACAAACATATTTATAATACTATAGATGCTACAAACGAATATATACTTAACAGCTTAATAAAAGGAAAACCATTTACTGCATTACAAAACATTATTGAATATTCAGAAGACCTAGATTATTTAGTCAATCCCGATTACAACCATACTGTAATTTTACTTCATTTGCATGATTTTGAAAGCCAGTATAGAGCCAGTGATATCGACTATATGCATTTCGCTGTAGTTAACACATTTAATGAAATTGTGGGAGAAAATTATATTTCTAAAAATATTTCTCTCACTCCTAATAAACTATTATTATTGTTATCTGAAAAAAACAGCACCTTTTCGCAAATTGAGTTAATTGAGTTATTTATTTTATCTATTCAAAACGCACTGGATATTCGAGTTTCCGCTTTTATAAGTGACTCTTTCTCCCAAATTCAAAGTTTACAACAAGCGTATGAGCAAGCCAACCATTATTCGAGCTATGAATACATTAAAGGCTATGGAATTATCATCAATAAGATAACTTTTGATAATTATGAAACACCCAAAGATGTTTGTAATTATAATTTCACTCAAAAAATACTTGTAAACTTGTTTAAAACTAGTTACTATGATAGAGCAAATGACGATTTAGATGATTTTATTGCTTCTTTATCTGAATTGCAACCAAAAGTAGCTAAAGATACTATTATTTTGTTTACTCAAGGGTTACAACAAATTTTATTAAGCAAATCAGATTTTCTGTCTTTTGATGATAATGAAATTATGAATATGTGCCAAAATCTTAATAAGCTACATAACATTTACGCTTTTAAAGATCAGTTTTCCCAAATATTATCAAAAATTAATTCTGCTATGCAAATGGTTAAAGTTCAATCAGCTAACCATCACAATAAAATAGTAGATGATATAAAACTTTATATAAACAAAAATTATTCAGACCCTTCATTGTCTGTAACTCAAATTGCAGAACACATAAATGTTTCTTCTGGATATGTAGGGAAAATTTTTACAAATATAACTGGTGAATCCTTATTGTCATATATCAGTTTTACAAGAGTTGAACATGCAAAGGAAAAACTTCTTGCTAGCAATGATTCCGCTTTTAAAATAGGTGAAGCAGTTGGAATTCCAAATCCAACTTACTTTACTACTATTTTTAAGAATATAACAGGATACACACCGATAGCTTACCGACATCAATTCAAAAAATAGAGAAGGGAAAATAACATGAAGCCAAATATATTATTCCTCTTTCCCGACCAACATCGTGGAGATTGGATGCCTTACCCCAAAGAAATTCTAGAAAAATTCAATATCTTTGAAGACTTTAATATCGAGATGCCTAACATCAAAAAACTTATGGACACAGGAACTACATTTACAAACGCTATAACCTCGTCGCCCGTTTGTGCTCCTGCTAGGGCGTGCTTAGCAAATGGGTATCGTTATCAAAACTGCGGAGTTCCCAATAATTTATTCGACTATGATACTTCTATTGAAACTTTTTATACAAGGCTTAAAAACGAAGGATACATAGTGTCTGGCGTGGGTAAGTTTGACTTACATAAACCAACTCAGTTTTGGGGGCTTGACGGGTGGGTTCCGTTCTTAGAAGAAGTTGGATTTACTAGGGGAATTGATAACGCTGGAAAGTATGACGCTGCAAACTCGGGCAAAATTGAAGCTAAAGATCCATATATGAAACTATTACACGAAAATGGATTAGCAGAATACTACAGTCAAAACATTGCAAGTAGGGGGCAATCCACAGAAGCGGTAAAAATACCACAAGAGCTTTATTGTGACAATTGGATAAGTCAAAACGCAATCAACGAAATTAGTAGTTTTCCCAAAAACAAACCGTGGTTTATGCAAGTGAATTTTACAGGGCCACACAACCCTTGGGATATTACAGCTGATATGAAATCTAAATGGGAAAACACTGATTTTCCACTGCCACATAACTTCGATTTTGATAACAGCTATGATATAAATGCTATTAGACAAAACTATGCAGCTATGCTTAATAACATCGACAAGCTTTGTGGCGATATTATAAAAACAGTTGAAGAGCGTGGTGAAATTGATAACACAATAATTATTTATTCATCTGACCACGGCGAAATGTTGGGAGATAGTTATAAATTTGGCAAATCCATGCCCAATAAAGGATCCATACATATTCCTTTAGTTATCAAAGGCGCAAATATTTCAGAAAATTACATTAGCGACGCTTTGGTTGAACTGCAAGATTTAGCTTCTACCATTCTTGATATTACTGATATTTGCTCTAGCATTACAGATGAATCCATCTCTCTTAAAAATACGCTTTATAACAGAGAAAAATTCTCACGAAAATATCAAGAATCTGCTTTAAATGAGCCAAATAGAGGTGATTGGAGAATTATTCAAGATTATGACACCAAGATTGTTTTATATGATAATGAGATAAAAGAAATATATAATTTGAAAAACGACTACACTGAAAACAATAATTTAGTTTCTACATGTAATGAGCAAGAGCGAAAATCAGTGGATTTGCTAATGTCGTTAAGTTCAAAATAATTAAAGCCTACTGAATAACAAGTTATTCAGTACAAACGCAAAGCGTTTGTT
>CAYJBU010000011.1:0-33680 GCA_964368155.1 uncultured Eubacteriales bacterium
TTATTTGTAACAAAATGAATTTTCAGTTGTCTAACAGATGTCGACAATAAAAGAAAGGCGGTGAGGCTGTATGAAAGACGACATTACATACGATATTTTAGAAGCGGAATACAGTGCCGTTTTCAGATACACCCTCACCCTTTGCAAAAATCGCTCCCTCGCAGAAGATATTACGCAGGAAGCTTTTTTAAAAGCAATGAAATCTTTCTCAAAATTTAAAGGCGAGAGCAGTCTTTATTCTTGGCTATGTGCAATAGCAAAAAATTTATGGCTTAACAAACTAAAAAAGCAAAACCGTGAAATCAACTCCGAGAATTTAGAGAACACTCCAACCGAAAAAAATTTTGAAGACGATTTATCCGACAAAGACACGTCTATTCAAGTACACAAAATTCTACACGAAATGGACGATCCCTACAAAGAGGTTTTCACTCTTAGAATTTTTGGTGAGTTGTCTTTTGCCGATATAGCACGATTATTTTCAAAAACTGAAAGTTGGGCAAGGGTCACTTTTCATCGTGCAAGAAAAACCATAGCCCAAAAATTGAAAGAAGGTGGTTTTTATGAGTAAAAAAATGGATTGTCACATAGTTTTAGATTTATTGGAACTATATTTCGATGATGCAGTAAGCGAGGAAACGAAGGTTGATATCAATAATCATTTTGAAACTTGCGAGAGTTGCAGAAAAGAATATTACTGCCTTTGCGAAAATCTTCCTAACTTTAATAAAATTATAACCACAAAAGGTAAATTTGTTGATTTAATAAAAAAAAAAAAAAAACCAACACCATAATTAATTCTTAAATAAAATCATTTAATAATAAGATTTTGGCAATTAATGAACCACATAACATTTAACAATCAATTACAAAAACCAACATTTACTACACCGAAATTTTAGGGATTGAAGAAATTGATGCAAATTCAAGTGTAATTTATTACACAGACGGAAATATAATAGGCAATGCTATAATTGAAAAAAAATTATTTTTTTATTACAATAAAAACATTTTAAATTCGCATATGTTAGTTAGTCCTATAGACGACAAAAGAGGGACCTACTCCATTCGCCACTATGACAGTTTTGATTGTGTAAGCACGTTAATTTGGAGTGATGATGTTGAAAGAGTGGAATATGATGGCGATGAATTGAGAGAGACACATTACCAAGATTTTAGGTTCTTCTACGGGATTGTTGAAACCGATAGTGAAGCTTTAAATTCATCTGTCTACCTATATGATGAAGATGAAAATTTACTTGAATTTCATATTTCAACGGACTAAAATTAATTGCTTTTTCTATTTTTCGGTGGTATAATGTAGAAAAAACGAAAGAGTGATTTTATTAATGGATATTTCAACTGCAAAAATTGAATTTAGTCAATTCCAAAGAAAAGCCTTTGCTTATCAACACGCATTGGGTATGCTAAGCTATGACTCCGAGACTTGTATGCCAAGAGGAGCTTCTGAAAATTTAGGCGAAACCATTGGGGTTTTAAGCCAAGAAATCTATAAACTGCAAACTTCACAAGAGCTTACCGATATTTTGAGTGTGCTAAAATCAAATATTTCCGAACTTGATTCTCAAACAAAAAAAGAGCTAGAAGAAATCATGCTAGAGCGTGAGAAAATTGAAAAAATTCCGATGGATGAATTTGCAGAGTACGAAATGGTGAAAAATGCCGCTCAACAAGCATGGCAAACTGCAAAGGCAAACAATGATTACGAATCATTTAAGCCATCTCTTCAAAAAATAATCGAGATAAACAAAAAATTCGCTAAGTATGTAAAACCAGAGGAAGAAAACATCTACAACACGATGTTAGACGACTTTGAGCGTGGGATTACAACTGATGTATTAGATGATTATTTTGCTAAAATCAAAGTAGCACTCGTTCCATTAATCGCTAAAATCAAAGAAAAACCCGCTCCACGTGTTGATTTCTTGTTCAGAAACTACCCTGCGGAGGGGCAAAGAAAAATTGCAAGTTATTTAATGGACGTGTTGTGTATCGACAAAAATCACTGCGCAATCGGTGAAACCGAACACCCATTTTCAACCAATTTCACAAAACATGATGTGAGAATTACCACACATTACAAAGAAGACAATCTAGCAAGCAGTTTCTTCAGCGTTATTCACGAGGGTGGACACGGATTATACGAACTTAACACAGGAGACGAACTAGCTAAAACTGTTCTCGGTTCCGGAACGAGCATGGGCGTGCATGAATCTCAATCACGTTTTTGGGAAAATATCGTGGGACGTTCTTTAGAATTCTGCAAACTTGTTTTCCCAAAACTACAAGAGATATTCCCAGAACAATTATCAGATGTTACAGCAGAAGAATTTTATGCTGCAGTGAACAAAGTTGAGTCCGATTTAATCAGAATTGAAGCAGACGAGCTTACATATTCCATGCACATCATGATTAGATATGAAATTGAAAAACAAATCATGAGTGGTGCACTTAGCATGGACGAACTCCCAGCTGTTTGGAACAAACTCTACAAAGAATATCTAGGAGTAGAAGTTCCAGATGACACAAACGGAATTCTTCAAGACGTTCACTGGTCACTTGGGTATTTCGGCTATTTCCCAAGCTATTCAATCGGCAGTGCATATTCAGCGCAAATAACTGCTGCGCTTGAAAAAGACTTAAATCTAAACGAGTTAATTTCTAAAGGTGATTTAAGCCCAATTTTAGAGTGGCTTACCGAACGCATTTACAAACACGGAAAAATGCTGTCTCCATCTGAAGTTATTCAAAACTGCTGTGGAGAAGATTTTGACCCAAAATATTATGTAGAATATTTAACTAATAAATATTCTAAAATTTATGGATTGAACTGATTTTATATACAATTTGTTATAAATAAAGCCTACTGAATAACAAGTTGTTCAGCAGGTATTAAATATTAAAACCTGTCTCATTTGAATTAAATCATTTGAGACAGGTTATTTTTACTCATCTTTCTTATCTTCTCTAAACACTATAAACCTTTGTCCAAAATAGTTCAACACCACAAAAACTCCCATTCCAACTAGCATTGCAACATTTTCTTGAACATTCAACTCATAACCTCTCATACCAAAGGCAACCACAGGTTTTGCAAGTCCATATGCTAAAATATAGCAAACTGTAATATTGACCACAAACATAAGCACTTGGCGAACGCTTTTTTCCTTGTTAGTAAAAGTGAAATATTTATTCATGAAATAACTAAAAACACTTCCAATAATATAATTCAAAGCAGAAGATATCCAATAATTCCAACCAATTAAATTATAAGCCAAAAACATGACAGAAGTCCCAATTAATGTGTTGAGCACTCCAACCACAACGAATTTTATTGTCTTTTTGTCCACTACAGATTTCAATTCCAAACTAATTTCACTTCCCTTCTTTAATTAATCATAACCAACAAAACCAAGAGGGCGATTCTTTCCCACTTGGTTCCTTTTAATCTAGCCGAGTTCTTAGCCGAGATACCATTCAGGCATCCATTTCAAAAAGCTCAAATATTCTTCAGAAATCGGCGAACCCGAAATAACAGGATAGAACAATGCAAACAAACCGATATTTACAACTGTAAAAATAATCAAGCACAGTTTTGACGCAGTTATCTTTGTTTGACAATTGACATTAAGCGGTGTTTTTGAAAATACAAAGTTTACCATTCCACCAATATCAATAATAGTTTTAGCCAAGACCCCTTGTCTGTTAAAATAATTCACTACATAAATCAAAGCAATGATTATAAATGGAACAGCTGTAAAATAGTGATATACAAAAGTCAACCTTGGGACTAATGTCCATGGTAAATAAACCGATAAAAATCCTGCTAAAACAACAGCACATTCCACCGACCTTTTCTTAACGTATTCGACGCAAACGAAAATAATCGAAGCCAGTGACGACCACCACAACAGAGGATTTCCCAAACACGAAATAGTTAAAATACTACCAGTTCCCATGTAGTTATACGACACATAGTACCACATGTTCTTAATAGCAAACGGCCATTCATACCAAGGGGATTCAAACGAATGCTCTGCGACTAGTGTTGAGTGATAATTGAGCATATGATTTTGATATCTAAAAAAGTTTCCAAACAAATCGTCTGCATTATGTGGTAAAAGCAAAATCGGCAAGAACGAGGCAAAATAAATTAAAAACGGAATAAAAATAAAGAAAGCTATACAAAACAAACACAAATCCAAAATTCTTGTCATTGTGATTTTTTTCACAAAACTGCGTTTATAGCTTACAATCAATTTACCAAAAAACAAAACAGCAAGACCTAAGGCTGCGTAAGCGCAAGTCCATTTTGCTGAAATTCCAAGTCCCATGAAAACTCCGCAAAAACCAAGAGGAACAGCCAAAGAAATAAACGAACTTTCTACTATATCCTTTTGAATAAACACAAGCATAGCCGCATACATCAGCAAAATAAAGAACACTGCATATGTGTCTATAGTAGCAATTCTTGTTTGCGTGAAATGCATAAAATCAAATGCAAACAACAAAGTTGCGCAACAGCTTAATACTGCTGACCCGAAAAGTCTTTTTACAATGAAGTAAAAAATTGGTAGCATTAACACACCAAACAACGCGCCGGCGAACCTCCAACCAAATGGGTTCATTCCAAAAATCGAAATAAAAAATGACATTATCAACTTACCCAATGGTGGGTGAGTGTTTTCATACGGCTCAACGCCTAAAATATGCTCGTAAGCAGTTCTCGCATGATATATTTCATCAAAATATGCTCCGTCCATATAGGAGGGAAAAACAGGTACTAAGCGCTGCTCATCAGTAAGTTGAGGCGCAACAGCTTCAACTGCTTCAACCACAACTAAACCTTCTCCGTTTACAGCACGAAATGCAATTTCATTTAATATATTGTTTTGCGTGTTCGCTGTTATTCTCACATATTTATAAAACTGCGTCAAAGTTTTCTCATTCCAAGTGAAAACATAAGAATCCTTTAGCGACATCTCTTCTTCAAATGTCACTCCATCATTAGAAAAATCAACAGTAAAATCACTTCCAATTACCGTATTTCCATATTCATTTTTGTCAAGCCCACTCAAATACATGAAAGTTAGCGAGTCGCCTTTTATCTCATACACAACACTTTCATCTTGTGTGGGAGTCCATGCAGAAAGCACCATTTCATTTGAGCCTAAATTCCAGAAAGCAAACACTGCATAAGTTAATGAAATAACCGAGACAGCAATGACATCTCGCGCACGTATTTTTCTGTCTACACTGTCATTATCAATCGGAATATGTGGAATTTCTATAGGATTTCGTTTTTTTACAACAATTTTCTTTTCTCCATGTATATGCCCAAAAAAGCACACAAAAACGAAATAAGCATAACTGAGGAGATTAACGATAGAAATTACAATAATATACTCATTGTATTGCGAATGAAAACTTCCCGATAAATACAACACAACTGCAACATTCAAAAAGTTTGCGGTTGAAAAAGCCAGATAAGTGTAGAAAAATCTCTTGTCCTTGTTGAGGATAAAAGCAAAGAACACCAAGAAAACTGCTGGGAAAAGGTATCTCTCGTGCATTTTTGTCGCAAACATAAACACAGTAGACATCAACAAAGCAGCTGCTATGAATGTCGAGTGCCTTTGCCTTTGGAAATACATATAAACACCACAAAGTCCAACCGCAAGTAATATTGGGGCGACTGATAAAAACACAGAGAAAATTCCGCTTTCAGGCAGTGGAGTCCAGTTCAAGGCTAGTAGTGCATGAAAATTAAATGCATTTACTGTATAGTAATTATAGTAATCAATTGTCGATGCGTATCTGTTAACCAACCAAGTAAAATCTGGACTTTGTGTAAATGGAATTGCAAGTAAAAATATGGTGGTAATCCCCGAAAGCACCCCTATAATCAAGCCTTTAATTTTCGCTCTATATACTGTGTAGAAAAAGAAAATAGGCACAAAAATCAAGAACTGTGGCTTTAAAGCTACTCCGACACCACATAAAATTCCGGAATATATAAATTTATTTTGATTTAGCTTTATCAATGCATACAACAAGACTATAAACCAAATACTGTCGATTTGTCCCCAAACACTTCCGTTAATCAGTGAAAGTGGATTTAACAAATAAAGCAAACCTAAGTAAACTGAATGTGTTTCGTAAAATTTACGCTTTGCAGTTTTATATATAGTATATGCAATAAAACTGTCTGCAATCAACGAAGGTATTTTTATCAACATGCTATGCAAATTCTCATCTGAGCCCCAGCCAAGCAAATTCTTAACATGATCTAGCAAAGACAAAACATAAAGGTATGCAGGCGGGTAATCCAAATACACCTCATCTTGAAAGTACACATTGTTAAATCCAACATCATTGCAAAGGGCACCCCAAGCCTTGAACAAACCCATGTCAAACGGAAAACCTTGCATAAAATACGCCATGGGAAGTTTTATAATAAAAACTAAAACTATCAAAATAATCATCAAATTCGGTACAGAAAAACCCTCCTCTTTGGGAGCTACCTTAAAAATAAACCAAGAACCGAATAAAACAAAAAGCAGAGAAAACAAAATTATATAGGTCATGTACACACTCCATTATATATAAACACATGAAAAAAGAATATCATGCACTAAGTCAGTAATAATATAGGATATTATGCAAAAAAAATACAAATACCCACTCATCTATTATTTTTATAGCTATATTTTCGCCTGTGTCGAAAATATAGCTGATAGCATCAAGATAAGCCGTTTAATTCGCTCACAGAGCGAATTAAGCAACATACACTTTGCGTTTGTACTGAATAACTTGTTATTCAGTAGATTTTAATTATATATGAATTTAATGTTTTATGTCAAGAATATTTTAAATAATAATTGAAAAAGCAAAAAAAAAGTGTTAGAATATAAAAAGGCTAAATTCTAACACTTAAATTATTTATAATTTATTATAGGATTTTAGAACAATCGGTATTTTGTTGATTGAAACAACTCCTCAACACAAGAAAATAAACCCAATTTTTCTATTCTGATTGAAATTAATGTGTTTCAGGTTCAGGATAAACCTCTCCAAAAGTATCTACCGTAACTTCTTCCATTGCAACATCAAATAGAGGCTTGTCTCTCATGTCTCTTTTCACATTAACGATATCTTGTGCAACTTCAATTCCCTCGATTATTTTACCGAAAGCCGCATATTCACCATCAAGATGAGGTGCTTCATTTACCATGATGAAAAACTGACTGCCTGCACTGTTTGGGTCCATTGTTCTAGCCATTGAAAGAACGCCCTCTTCATGCACTAAATCATTTTTAAATCCATTAGAGCTAAATTCGCCGTCGATATGATAACCCGGACCACCAGTACCTGTTCCGTTTGGATCTCCTCCTTGAATCATAAAGCCGGGGATTACACGATGGAAAATGACTCCGTTGTAATAATCATCTTGAATTAATGAAATAAAATTATTGACTGTGTTTGGTGCGATTTCAGGATAAAGCTCTGCTTTCATAATTCCTTTTGTGGTTTTAAATGTAACTATTGGATTTGCCATATATATACACTCTCCTTTGTTTTTGAATATTTTAACACATAAACCTACAAATAGTATAAATAAATTGTAAATTCCCATTTTTTTGAAAAGAACTAATACGAAATATATTTTCACACAAGAAAGGACGATTAACAAAATGAAAATTATCTCATGGAATGTAAATGGATTAAGAGCATGTATTAAAAAGGGTTTTTTCGACTTTTTAGCAAGCGAAAACCCTGATATTATATGCTTACAAGAGACAAAAATGCAACAGGAGCAAAAGGATTTTGAGCTTGATGGTTATTTTGATTTTTGGAACAGTGCAGAAAAAAAAGGCTATTCAGGAACTGCAATTTTTTCTAAAACTCAGCCAATTAATGTCACATATGATTTTGGAATAGCAGAGCACTCAACCGAGGGCAGAGTCATAACGGCTGAATACGAAGATTTTTTCCTTGTTTGCTGTTACACGCCTAACGCTCAATCAGAACTAAAAAGAATTGATTACAGAATGTCTTTTGAGGACGATTTCAGAAACTACTTATGTTCTTTAAAAGAGACAAAACCTGTTATTCTGTGCGGAGATTTAAACGTCGCACATAACCCAATTGACCTTAAAAATGCAAAAGCTAACATTGGAAACCCTGGCTATTCTTATGAAGAAAGAGGAAAAATGACCGAACTTTTAGAAAGTGGATTTGTTGATAGTTTTAGACATTTTTACCCAGAAAAAGAACATGCCTATTCATGGTGGAGCTACAGAGGAAGTGCAAGAGAGAACAACACAGGCTGGCGTATTGACTATTTTGTTGTTTCTGGCGGATTTGAAGAAAAACTAAATGACAGCTATATTCTACCCGAAGTTTTGGGCAGTGACCATTGCCCAGTGGGAATTATCATAAAATAAATTTGGAGAGGACAGAGAAAAACATGAATTATAATGAATTGGCACTGATTAAGCACAAAGAATGGAAAGGGAAAATTCGAATAGAATCTGCTTGCCCTTTAGAAACCAAGGACGACTTATCTACAGCATATACACCAGGAGTAGCAGCTCCTTGCCTTGAGATTAAAAACGACGTTAACTTATCATTTGAATATACCAGACGAGGAAATTTGGTTGCAGTTATCACCGACGGGACTGCGGTTTTAGGTCTAGGCGACATCGGTCCCGAGGCGGGAATGCCTGTAATGGAGGGAAAATGTGTGCTTTTCAAAGCATTTGGCGATGTAGACGCTTTTCCACTTTGCATTAAGTCCAAAGATGTAGATGAAATAGTTCGCACAGTCGAGCTTTTGCAAGGCTCTTTTGGTGGAATAAACCTTGAAGATATCGCAGCTCCTCGTTGCTTTGAGATTGAAGAAAAATTGAAAGAAAAATTGGATATTCCTGTTTTTCACGACGACCAACACGGAACTGCAGTTGTAGTTTTAGCTGCTTTGATTAATTCTCTTAAAATCGTTGACAAAAAGATTGACGAAATTTCTGTTGTCGTCAACGGAGCCGGTGCAGCTGGAATTGCAGTTACAAAATTATTGATGAGCTATGGACTGAAAAATGTTACACTAGTTGATATAAATGGAATAATCTATGATGGCAGAGACAATTTAAGCGAAGTTCAAAAAGAAATGGCTAAAATCACAAATCTAAACAATTTAAAAGGCACTTTAAAAGAGGCTATTGTTGGAACCGATGTGTTTATAGGAGTTTCCGCTCCTGGTTGCCTCAAGCCTGAAATGGTTAAAACCATGAATTCAGACCCTGTTATTTTTGCTTGTGCAAACCCAACACCCGAAATTTTCCCAGATGAAGCATATGAAGCAGGAGCGAGAATAGTTGGAACAGGGCGTTCTGATTACCCAAATCAAATCAACAATGTTTTGGTATTCCCTGGAATTTTCAGAGGCGCACTAGACGCTAGAGCCAAAGTTATTAGCGATGAAATGAAAATTGCGGCAGCTATTGCAATTGCAAATTGTGTTACTGCTGAAAATCTGAATGAAAATTGTATCATTCCACCAGCGCTTGATAAAACAGTCTCTTTAGCTGTTTCTAACGCTGTAATGGAAATAGCAAAAAATAATCTCTAAAAAATTGTATTCTCTGGGATTGCATAGTTTACGAATTCAAATAAATTATTAGAATAAAAGAACAGTTTTGTAAGAATTGGTTTTTAACCTGTTTTCAAACAAAACTGTTCCATTTTTTATCCTATTAAATACTTGCAGAAAAATTTATGCAGGAATATCTTGCATTTTTTCTTCATCAATTGTAACCGAATGAGTCTCGTTTACTCTAGTTATCATTTCTTGATAATCAGTACTTTCCATAGTCTCGATAACTAGCTTTTCCCAAACTTGAGTCCCCTCGCCATCAAATAACATGATGTGTGTGCCAAAATCTGTTTCAACTGCTTCAAAATCGCCTATTTCTCTTGAGCTGTCAAACATCCAAGCGTCAAACTCTGCAACCATTTCACCTTGAGACACATTCTCATAAAGACCACCGGTTAATTTTGAACCGCCATCTTCAGTATATTCGGTAACTAAAGATTCAAAGTTTTCAATTGTAGGATCTGCATTATAAGCGTCCATAACCTCTTGAACTTTAGCATCTAAATCATCGCCATATGTTGTAGGAGTCAAAAGTATATGCCTAATATTTAAAGTAGTTTCTTCATTCCTTGCAGGCAATGATGATAAATAGTAAACAGTGTAAGTTTCAGCTACCTCATCAACTTTTTCAAAAGTTTCACCGACTTCTCTTCCTTCTTCAAACGCCCACTCGTAGAACGTGTCTTGCTCGCTGTAATTACCCTCAGCTACTAATACTGAGTCTAACTCTGCTTGTAGGTTTTCATCAGTGATTTCAGGATTTTGCTCTTTAATCATACCTTCAACCAAGTCTAAAAACTCGTCAGGAGTACTAACAGCAGTCAATTCTTTTGATTTTTCTTCTGCCTGCTCTTGAGTATAAGGAACAACTCCATCTTCTTGCTCAGCAGAATAATCTAAGACATAGGAATAATAAGACACAGTTTGATAGCTAAACATATTCTCTTCATAATGAGATTCTATCATTTCATCACTGTATTCCAATCCACTTAGATACAAGGTTTCATATTTAATTGCCAAATCACTAATCAATCTAGCTTGTCTTATGTCGTCTACCGAAACACCATCTTGTAGAAAATATGGGTCAACATTAGCTAAATCATCTTCAATTGCTTGAAGTTCTTGTTCTGTAAGTTCAACCCCTTCAGCTTTTGCCTCTTCTGCCAAAGACAAAATTGTGGAAACTGAACTAACTGTGCTTGATAAGACATAATCAAACCATGTAGCACCCTCTGAATATTCTTGCATTTTCAACGAGACACTTGGGTCAATGCCTGTTAGCATTGTGAAATAGTCTCCGTACTGATTTTGAATTCCAACGTATGAACTATCAAAAAAATACGACATAGTAGCATTTGAAACTTGGAAGTTTTCCGTTTCCATAACTACACTGTTTCTAAGGTATGTTCCATTGTTATAATAGAACATATATATAGCTGTAGTCGCAATTAATGTAACCAATAGCACTGCAGCGACAATTCCTGCATACAATTTATTTCTGTTTTGTTTTTTTACTTGAACAGCTTCTTTTTCTCTAATTATGTCTTTTCTTCCCGCGTTTTTTTCGCGATTTCTTGAACCTTTACCCATTTTTGTGACCATCCTTTCTTTGCAAAGGGCAATGTTTTGGGCGTAATGTAATTAAATAATTATCGTAAATAAAAAAAGCACAAATGCAACTCTCACAGCAATGCACAAATACTTTAATAAACAGACCCCTAACATCCTTCATAACTCAGTTTGAGTTTAACATAGCAATTATATCACCAGTATGGTAAACAATATATGATTTTTATGTGAAAAACTTGTGAACACCAAAACATTACTTTTCTATAGATTCCTCAAAACTTACAACTTGATAGTTTTCTTTATAGTTACTTAGTTTTTTATCATAAACCAAAGAGGAGAAAGCCTTTGAAAGTTGACCCGAAAAAGGACTTAACATTTTAACAAACACATTGAAGATTTTTGTCAGTTTAACATTTTTGCCATTCGCCTCTCCGATTAACTTCACCATTTCAGATGTTTTTACATATTCCTTATTTTGAGGCAAAAACAAACCTTTATCCCTGTTTTTAATCACCAATTTAACAAACTCACATAAATTATCTATGTGTATCAACGATTTTTGATTTGAAACATCAGGAAAAAACGGACACAATTTAGCCAATTTCACAAGAGTAACATAGTTCCCCTTGCAATTTTCTCCGTATACCATAGGAGGCCTTAAAATAGTAACAAAAAAATCATCATCGCTTAATTTTTCAATCAATTTTTCTGCTTCGATTTTCGATTTCCCATAGCTTGTCTTTGGAGATGTTTCAGATTTTTCGGTGATAACCCCACTTGTCTGTGAATATACACTCATTGAGCTTAAAAAAACGAATTGTCTTACTCCCTGCGACTTTGCTTTCTGCGCAATACTAAACGCTAAATCTCGATTAACCTCAAAATAAAGCGATGAATTCTCTTTGGTTTCCTTTATATGTGCAAGTCCAGCAGTGTGAAAAACCACATCATAACCACTGAAATCACAACTTTTCCAATCACCGTTTTTTGTTTCTACAGTATTGACTACAAAACCGCTGTAATTTTCGACATATTTCTCGAAAGAAGTCCCGATATAACTACCTTTTCCTGTTATCAAGATTTTTTTCATTTAACTCCACCGTTTTCGCTTTTCTCACCCTCGACAACTCCGTCACTTTTAAGCACTCTAAACACGGTCAAAAATATACATTTCATGTCAAACCAAAATCCCATTTTTTTGACATAAACTCCGTCTAATTTTGCTTTTATCTGAATTGGCAACTCGTCCCTACCGTTGATTTGCGCCCAACCAGTAAGCCCAGGTTTAACATCATTTGCACCATATTTATCCCTTTCTTGTATCAAATCGTCTTGATTCCAAAGAGCAGGTCTTGGACCGACAACGCTCATAGTAGAGCTCAAAATACAAAAAATTTGAGGCAATTCATCTATTGAAGTTTTGCGCATAAAAGCACCTACGGGAGTTATATACGAATTTGCTCCTTGCAATAAATGAGTGGGACAATCTTTTGGTGTCTCGGACACCATAGACCTGAATTTATATATTGTAAAAGTACCTTTATTTTTCCCAACTCTTTTTTGTTTGAATAAAACAGGGCCTTTTGAAGTCGCTTTTATTATTATCGAAAAAATAATCATTGGTATCGAAAAAACCACCAACGCTATAACTGACAATAAGATGTCAATTAGTCTTTTAACAAATTTATTATACATAACACACCATTTATCATTCTGTTTTGATTAATTTAAGCTTTCCCAAAAAAACATAAAATTCACATCGAAAAAAATGGAGGCTGTCGCACTAAAATAATCTTGCACAATGTAGCCTTGCGGGTGTCCGTGTGTTTTTAACGTATTTTTTTCGGACACCCGCAAGGGCGAATTTTATTCACTTTGGCGTCCCTACAACACCTAATTCAGTTATGCAATTTGACGAGAAAATTCGTTAACGCGACAACCCCACTAACCTTTTGTTCACTTTTGTTTTAGTTATTGTAACACACACAAAAAATTTTTTCAATAGCTAACAATTTTCTATTTTACAAAATAAGGGGAAGATGCGAACACCTCCCCCAAAATCACAATAAAGCAAATACAATCACTAAACTTTATACGGTAATTTTTATTACGTAAGCAGTTTCACAAGGTTTATTCGATGGCACATTAAGCACTAACCCATTGTCATTAACAGACCATATAAGTTCTTCGCTACAACCTAAAAGCTCCACTGATTTTATCTCTTTTGAAAATTTATTCAGTCCAAAGGATTTTACCACAAACTCGCCATTTTCAGGCCAACCAAGACAAATTGCATACACATTATTATTTTTTTGAGTGAAGCGATAGTGCTCACTTGTATATTCAATTTCAGTTTCGTTAAACTCGCCACCGGCGGTTGTTTCAGGGCCTTCTCCAAAATGAGTGAACGGACGAGTGTCATATATACAATCGTTATTAATCTCCATCCAAGCAGCAATCCCCTCTGCTACTTCAACTTCTCTCTCGTCCAAAGTTCCATCGGGACGCAAAGGGAAGTTAATCAACAAGTTTCCGTTTTTGCTGACAATATCGACTAACATTTTTATCACTGCAGCAGGGGTTTTATACTCTCTGCCCTCTTTATAATACCAGCCTCCAATGCAGGTGTCTGTTTGCCAAGGAAGAGGATTAATGTCTTTAACCACTCCTCTCTCTATATCTTCAACTCCACAGCCCTCGTAATAATCTCCGTAAACTCTGCCTGTGCGTTTTTCTCTTTCTCTGCAATCTTTCAGATTGTAAACTGCCTGTAATTTTCCTCCGTTTACATTCATGTTGTGATTATAGAAATTTGCAATTGCTGCACGACCAACAACATCAAAAGGTATTGCACCATCTGTGTAAAGCAAATCAGGGTCGTATTTCTCGACTAAATCTGCAACTCTGTCAAACCAACCTTTAACAAATTTATAAGAGGGGTGGTATGGATATCCAAAGTTTGTGTCGTCGTGTTTTTCATAATATAAATCTTCAAACTCAGGCAAGTTACCATCATAAGGAATTCCTTTATACTCGCCTTTTGTGTCACTGCCTTTGTTAGTTGAAAACCAGCTATAACTGCGCTCGTGATGAACAGTAACTCCAAAATTAATACCAGCTTTATCAGCCGCTGCTTTCCACATTCCCACTATGTCTTTTTTCGGGCCAACTTTAACCGAATTCCACTCGTGATGTTTTGAATCCCAACAGTCATAATTATCGTGATGAGAGGCAAGTGAAACAAAATATCTAGCGCCTACTCTTTTATAAAGCTCCATTAGCTTTTCAGGGTCAAAATTTTCCGCTTTCCACTGAGGAACTATATCCTTATAACCATACTTCGATGGATGACCGTAATTTTCGCAGTGGAATTTATATTGTGGGCTGTCCTCTATGTACATATTTCGAGCATACCAATCCCCTTGCAACGGCACGCATTGAGGTCCCCAATGGCTCCAAATTCCAAACTTTGCATTTTTAAACCACTCTGGGCATTCATACTGCATGAGTGACTCGGGCGTGGGGGTGAATTTTCCTTGTTCGATTACCAGTTCCATTATAGCTCCATTCTGCCGTTTCCGGCCCTTTTCTATTCTTGAATTTTATTAACAATTCTAATTTTCTACAAATCCAAAATGTTAAATCAACTATGTATAAAATATCACATTTTAATTAATTTGTCAATTTTTTCGCTTTATCTCTTTTAATTATATTAATCACTTCTATAAATAAATAATTTAGCGCAATAAGATTTGGAATTGCAAGCAGTGCATTAAATATGTCGCAAATCTCAAACACTCTGGTAAGCGTTGTAATGCAACCAACAAAAGTTGCTATAGCAAACGCAAAGGGATAAAATTTAGTCAATTTACCTTTTGATATATAAGTCAAACCTACTTTTCCATAATAGGAAGTAGCAGTCATAGTTGCAAAACCAAAAAGAGCCATACACAAATTCATTGAATTTGCACCAAACTCACCCAAACTGCTTTCATATGCAATTCTTACAAGATAATCTCCACTTCGACTAGTCGTGCTTACCAGCACACATAGACCCGTTATAGTACACATAACGATTGTATCAACAAAAACTTGAAAAATCCCCAGATATCCAAGTTGAACTGCAGTTTTGTTTTTTACATTTGAAAAAGCAGTGCACGAAAGCCCCAGACCTGCTTCATTTGTGAAAACACCTCTTGAAACACCTGTACGCATTGCGATAAACATTGCACCGCCTAACCCTCCCTCAAGGCTGAACGCACCGAGCATTATTTCCTCTATAGCCATCGGGATTTTATCTTTGCATACGACCAAAACTGCAATAGAAACCGAAAGAAACAGCACAGTCATAAAAGGAACAATTTTTTCTGTTACTCTTGCTACTGTTTTAATTCCACCTCGTGACAACACGAAAATAACTGGAGCGAGAACAATTGCGACAACAAACGGAGAAGCGCCCCAATCGCTAAGCGCACTCGAAACCGCATTCGCCTGCGCCATGTTCCCCATTGCAAGCGAAGAAAAAAAACATCCCAATGCATATATGAATGGGAGAACTTTCCCCTTTTTCACCCTTGTGATATAAGAAAGAGCACCAACATATTTTCCTGAAAATTTACTAGATAACACTACTTCTGCAAAAACAGTCATCATTCCAAAAAAAGCAGAAATCCACATCCAAAAAATTGCACCTGCACCACCAACAGCAATTGCAAGCGACACACCCGCAATATTACCTGTTCCAATTGTCCCTGCAAGTGCAGTTGACAGCGCCTGAAAAGAAGAAATCCCTTCTTTCACTTTATCGGTTTTAAATGGCTCTTTTAACCACGCTAATAATTTGCGAATTTGGAAAAATCCGCTGGCGATGCTTAGTTTAATCCCGATTAATACAATTAACAAAAGGACGTGATAACCCCAAACAATATCAATTAACGTCTTCACGGAGTGTATGGCAATCCGAAATATTCACAAGTTGCCTTAGTCAAATTTTTCGCTATGTTTTCGATATTGTCTTTTATCCATTTCTCATCTTCCACATTGTCATGATAACCCAATTCCAACAATACTGCAGGCGCATCGGTTTTTTTAAGCTCTATTAAACTAGTAGTTGGCACAGTTCTCACTTTGTCGGGCAGAGGATAAATCTCTTTTAAATTTTTGACGTATATATCTGCTGCTCGTTCTCCTTTTACACTGCCGTCGTAATAATAAGCATCTACTCCACGAATTTGTCCCGACAACCTGTCAGGTGCAGCATTTGAGTGAAGTGCAAGGTGCAAGTCATAGTCACCTGCATTAGACCTTTTTATCGACACCCCTACATTTGTGTCAGGACTGTTTCTTCCCACGCAAATATCATTTTCAAACAACATAGGAACCATTAAATCTGCAATTTTGTTCATGTATTCTTGCTCGTTACCCTCGGTTGCATATAGATTTGCCGGCTGAGTTGAGGGGCTTAAAAAAACGCATGGCATATAAGGTCACTCCTTTATTGATTAATATATCCACGTAAAACTACGTGGAATGAATAGTAAAATGAAAAAAGTTAAAGCGTCTCAAAACAGAGTTCTATGCTATTTTTTCTTTTTTCATTATTCATTGCAAGTACTATTTCACTTACATTTACTCACATAAATATATAATCAAAAAAAATGAATTATATGCTATAAATACATCGTTTCAATAAAAAAATTTCAAAAAATAATAAAATCTGCAGTAAGTATTTTTATAAAAGAGCAACACAAAATGCAAAGAGAGGCTACAATCAAGATTAAAACCCTGACTATGCCTCTCTTTGCATTATTGCTCTGCCAATTAAATACTTGACAATCTTGGCGGTGATTTTGCAGTATTTCATCGTCAAAGAACCGTTTTCTATGCACAAAGCATTGAAAAGAACCTTTTCCTCGAACTACAGAAAAATACCTCGCCAATCTTTTGTCCACTTTTTAATTGACGGAGCAATATTATGAAAAATGTTCTCGTAATCAATTTTGCCAAAGGTTTATCCGCAACACTTCTTGTATTTTTTCCCACTTCCGCAAGGACAAGGGTCGTTTCTGCCAACTTTAACTTCGTTGACAACAGTTTGCGACCTTTTTTGTTGTTTATAAAGCTCTCTTCTTTTTTCTTGCGGTATATGTTCGTCCCATTGTGGAAGTTCATATAGCCATGTAGCCTTAGCCGCTACCATGTTATAATACAGTTTTTCCTTATCGTAAGAAAGCAAAACTTTGCTATCTTCTTCCAATGTATCTAAATCCATCGGACGTTTTAAACTGTCGTTAATTCCATCGATAAAACCCATCATCAATATTTCATCAATATCAAATTTTTTGGCCAATTCCGCAATTGTGCCTGAAACCGCAGTTTTTCTTCCGAGAATATGCTCATATATTGATTTTTCCTTTAAGAAATAATCACTCCAAAAATCCCTTGCATCGGGCGAGTCATTCTTTTCGTGAGCAAATTGTGTCCATTTTTCCAGTAACGCCATAGTGTAAACTCCTCATTTCGCAATAAACATTCAAATATATAATAAATAGCCTGACAATTTTAGAAAAGCCGTTTATAAATAGATTGTATCACATAAAAAGACAAAATACAATTGATTTTGTCAATTAATTTTCTTTTCTTTTGCTTTAAAATATGGTATAATTAAACGGATTTGGAATTTTTAGCACCACTTTGATAATCTAGCACCGAATTAGCTGATTTTCAAAATATGCAACTTGTAGAAGGGAATGCATTATTTAATGAAAGAACTAACTTTTGGAATTGTCGCACATGTCGATTCGGGCAAAACGACTTTATCCGAAGCTTTATTATATACTGCCGGAGAAATCCGAAACATCGGCAGAGTCGACCATAAAAACGCACATCTCGACACTCATTCAATAGAAAAAAACAGGGGAATTACAATCTTTTCAAAGCAGGCGAGATTTAAAGTAAATTCCACTTATTTAACTTTAATCGACACACCGGGTCACATTGATTTTTCTGCAGAAACCGAGCGAGCACTGCAAGTTTTAGACTATGCAGTTTTAGTTATAAGCGGAACAGACGGTGTGCAGAGTCACAGCGAAACGCTTTGGACTTTGCTTACAAGATATAACATACCAACTTTTATTTTCATCAACAAAATGGATGTAGAAGTCTCTGAAAAAGATAAAATCATGGCAGAATTAAAAGAAAAACTAAGCACAGATTGCGTAGATTTTTCCATAGATACCAAAGATGAAAACATTGCTCTTTGCAGTGAAAAATTAATGGATGAATATTTGGAATATTCCAAAATCAGTGAGTTATCCGTTTCAAAAGCTATTAAAAACAGAATTGTTTTCCCTTGCTTCTGGGGCTCTGCATTAAAACTGCTTGGAATTGAGCAATTATTCGCAGCGCTAGACAGTTATACTGCTATGCCGAATTACCCAAAAAAATTTGGAGCGAAAGTATATAAAATCTCTTGGGACGAACAAGGAAACAGACTAACACATATTAAAATCACAGGGGGCAGTTTAAAGGTAAAAGCTGTGGTTTTTGGAAAAGACAAAAACGACAATGAATGGCAAGAAAAAGTCAATCAAATCAGAATTTATAACGGAGTGAAATTTGAAACTCCAACAGAACTTTTCGCTGGCGCAGTATGTGCTGTTACAGGGCTTTCAAAAACATACGCAGGCGAGGGTTTGGGAATTGAAAAACAAGCAGAAAACTCACTTTTAAAACCCGTTCTCAGCTATAAAGTTTTGTTGCCTTTTGATATTGACCCTCACCACGCACTACACAGTTTAAGGATTTTAGAGCAAGAAGACCCTCAGCTTTATGTGAGGTGGAACGAGACAATTAAGGAAATCGAACTGCAATTAATGGGAGCTGTTCAAATAGAAGTATTAAGCGAAGTTGTGAAAAATCGCTTTGGATTTGACATAGCTTTTGACAGTGGAAACATCGTTTACAAAGAAACAATAGCACAAACTGTGCATGGAGCAGGGCATTTTGAACCGTTAAGGCATTATGCTGAAGTTCATTTAACGCTTGAGCCTCTCAAAAGCGGAAGTGGTATAATCATTGACAGCACTTGCAGACACGATGAACTTGCGATGGATAAGCAAAGACTGATTATATCTCACCTATTGGAAAAATCGCACACTGGAATTTTAACAAATTCAGAAATCACAGATATAAAAATCACTTTAACCCATGCAATTGAACACCAAAAACACACTCAAGGTGGAGATTTTAGGGAGGCGACTTACAGAGCTTTAAGACAAGCTTTGCTTAAATCAACTCCGATTTTACTCGAGCCTTTTTATGATTTTGACATTGAAATCCCAACGGATAATCTTGGTAGAGTGCTCTCCGACATTGGACAGATGGGTGGAAAGTGCGAGAGTCCACAAATTAAAGAGGAAACGAGTTATTTAAAGGGAATATTACCTGTTTCAACAGGCAAAGACTATGCTGGTGATATAGTTAATTTCACAAAAGGCAAGGGAAAAATATCACTTAAATTCAACTCCTATTTGCCGTGCCACAACAGCGCAGAAGTGATTAAGAAGTTTGCATACGACGCTTTATCAGACAACGAGAACACAGGACATTCTGTATTTTGTTCGCACGGAAGTGGCTTTGTTGTAAAATGGGACGAAGCCGATAAACACATGCACTACAACGAGCAAAAAGCTTCAACAAACAGCGAAAACAAGTCCGTCAGACGCAAAACTTCAATCACTGATATAAGCGAAAAAGAATTGCTGGAGATTTTTGAAAAGACCTATGGCGCTATAAAAAAAGACCCTAGAGTAAAAATAAAAAAACCGATAGTCCAATCTGCGGACGTGCTTAAAGTCAACAGAGCGAAACCAATTCCCGAAGGTCCTTTGTATGTACTGGTTGACGGTTATAACATAATTTTTGCATGGGATGAATTGAAAAAAATGTCTGAAACTAACCTTGATTTAGCAAGAAGCAAACTTTGTGACATGCTGTGCAACTACTGTGCGTATCATCGTTGCGAGTTGATTTTAGTCTTTGATGCATATAAGGTAAAAGGTAATGTTGGAAGTGTCGAAAAATACCACAACATCAGTGTGGTTTACACAAAAGAAGCTGAAACTGCCGACATGTATATTGAAAAAGTTACGCAGAGCATTGGAAGAAAACACAGGGTAAAAGTTGCGACTTCTGACAATCTACAACAAATGATTATACTCGGACACGGTGCAACAAGGGTTTCTGCGCGAGCATTCAAGCAGGAAGTTCTCGACGCAGAAAAATCAATCAGAGAGATTATAGAGGAATATTCATTTTAACAGAATTAATGAGTTACCCACTAGGAAAAACATATTTAGTCATACTTAATTTCTAAATCCGGATTGTGCCCTTTTCCCATTTTATGCCTTGCTTTTCGATTTTCAACAGTGTCGAATACAATTGAAAAATCATAGTCATCGGGGTATAGTTCGCTCGCAGGCGTAATCAGTTTAATCCTTTTATGCTTAATGGTTTTTTTAACACCCTTAATTTGTACAACTAACTCCCCTTCATCATTTGCAGGCATGTAGACAATACCGATTTCTTTCTGTGGATAAACCATAACACTGTCGCCCATGTTAAAACTTTTGCTTCTTAAAGATACCGTTTTCGGTGCGATTTCTTTCTTAATTTTGTTTGGCATTCTTTTTTCTGGTTTTTCGTCTATTGAATTAATCGAAAAGTATTTTCCTTTATTTTTTATGTGCGTATGCTCTCCATAAGCTTCCAAATGTGCTCTTTTTAGCAGATGTTCTGGCAAACCCAATCTTTGGGCAATGTGCAAAGCGCAACTTTCACCAGCTTCGCCTATTTGCAGCTTATATAAAGGTTTTAGATTTTCTCTGTCAAAATCCATTCTTGCGTTGACAAGTGACGGAGTAGCTTTTGCAAAGTCCTTGATTTCTGGGTAATGAGTTGTTGCGACAAACAGACAATCTTTTTTTCTAAGCTCGTCTAGAATTGCAATTGCTATTCCCATTCCCTCTGCTGGATCAGTTCCCGAGCCTAACTCGTCGAGCAATACTAAGCTCTCGTGTGACACATTGTTTAGGATGTAAACAATACTTTTAATATGCGAAGAGAAAGTTGAGAGATTTTCCGAAATACTTTGACCGTCGCCAATATCACACAAAACATTTGCATTCATCGAAAAAACGCTACCTTGTGCACATGGCACATGAAGACCACATTGAGCCATTAATGATAAAAGCCCAACAGTTTTAAGCGCAACTGTTTTTCCTCCTGTATTGGGGCCTGTGATGATAACCCCTTTTAAATCGCCACCGATTTCAAAATCGAGTGGAACACACTCCTGTGCATTTAGTAGAGGATGTCTTCCTTTTACTATTTTAATGCTTCTTTGTGTTGTGATTGGTGCTTCTATTGCTTTTAATTCTGCTGAAAATTTTGCTTTTGCAAAAATAAAATCTAAAAGCTCCATATATTCCATATTCGTTTTCAACTCTTTAATGTTGTCGTCCACAAGTGCAGTCAGCGTGTAGAGAATTTTTCTAACTTCATTGTCTTCTTCAATTTGTAAATATGACAACTCCTCCTGCAACTTGCAAACTGCAGATGGTTCAATAAAAACAGTGCTACCAGTTGACGATGAATCGATAATTGTCCCTGAAACTTGGTTTTTATACTCTTTTTTCACAGGCAAAACAAATCTTCCATTTCTGCTTGTGACATTGCTGTCAGACAAATATTTCTTTTTGCTTTTAAGAATACTGTCAAGCTTTGCTTTTACAGATAAACTAGTGTTATCGATTTTTCTTCTTAAATCGCTGAGGGTTTTCGATGCACAGCTGTGAACTTTGTCGCCTACAATAGAACGCTCAATCTCCTGTGCAAGCTCATCTAGCAAACTAAATGCTCGTGAGTAATAAGCGACCCTGATTTCTAAAGATTCCGCCCTTTTTAGGAATATTGCAAGCCTTTTGCAAGAACCAATGAACGATGCGACTGACATTAACTGTTCGGGCAAAAGCATGTAACCTTTTTCAGCAAGGTCTAAAACAGTACCTAGTTCAAGCATTGAAACTATAGGTGGTGTTCCTATTGTTTCAAGAATTGTTTTTGCTTCGCTTGTGTCTGTTAGATTAGCTTTGCATTCTCTTTCGCTTAAAAAGGGAGTTAAAGTGCGTAATTTGTTTTTAGCGTTTTGCGACAAAGCAAATTCACTCAATTTTTCTAATATTATGTTAAATTCTAAAGTATGGTGGGATTTCATTGTATTTTCTGCCTTTCATTTTTGCAATAAAAAAAAGCGTATCGGGCATATACCCAATACACTTCCAAATTTCAATATAACTTTTACAGGGCAAGATACAGCCCCTTAAATGTCATGTAATTTAATAGAAGATGATTGTAAAGGTATAGTCTTAAAATATATAACTAAAAATTTGCATAACAAAAGAGCGGAAACCGCTAATAATCATTAATGCAATATTATTTTTATTTATTTTATAAGATCCACCGATACAAATATACTTAACAAAAAATTACCTCTTCAATCATCTATATTTTTAAAAAGTCTATCATGTAAAATAATAATTGTCAAGTACTTTTTATAGCAGTTTTTATTTAAGTGCATCTTTAATCATACATACCAAAGTTGATTACTGCCTAAAATATACTCGTCAATATGTTGAAATCTTAAATATACATTCCCTTTCCTGTGGCGTGGTATATCATCCCAAAATGAAAAAATGGAACTAATACAAACGGGGAGGCTGTCGCACTAAAGTAATCTTGCACAATGTAGGGACGCCCCCTTAATTTATCAATCTATAAACTTTTTATATTGTTCTTTTAGTTTTTCAATTCCGTATTCTCTTGGAGTTCCCTCTAATCTTTTCATATAAGGCTTGATTGCTCCTCTGCAATGCTCAGGTCCACCTTGACGCATAACTGTCCACAATGGATCTACATCGTAATCGGATTTTTCCATTTGTGTGTCTACCCAATCAAGAATAAGTTTTGAGCCGTGCTCACAAAGCTCGGGGTGTTTTTCAGCTAAATCATCCAATTGATGTGGGTCGTTTTTAATATTGAAAAGCATTTCTTTTGGGAAGAGGTGTCCTCCACCGTGAACAGTTCTAACATATAGATAATCGCCCCAAATTGCACTTCTTTGGCAAACATGGCAACACTGAGTTAATACAACACAGTCTTTTCCAACGTTTTCACCATCGAATAAAGTACTTTTAAAACTAACCCCGTCAAGTTCGTAATTCGAACTAATTTTGGTATTAAAAATATCAACAATAGTTGGTAATAAATCCACATTGTCATGCAAGCCTTCTGCTCTAAAACCTTTTTTCGCTCCTGGCCATTTAATAATAAAAGGAATGTGACAAGTGGGCTCGTCAGCTGTTCCGTGCTCACCATAAATGCCGAGTTCACCCATGTTTTCGCCGTGGTCTGATGTTATAATGATTGCTAAATCTTCGTCATATACACCTAGTTCTTTAATTTTATCAACAACTAGTTTCACGTTGTCGTCCGAATATTTAACACCACAGTCGTACTGATCTATGAAATCTTTCACTTCTTCCATTGATGTGACTTTTCCCGGGTGACGAGGATAGTTTGGGCTTTTTTTGTCGTCCCACATAGCAATTTCATTTGCACAGTGAGGACCAACATGAAGCAAGTGTTTTTGGAATTCTTCCTCAGTAATCCAATCGTCACATAAAGGCTCTTCTTTAAATGGATTTCCAAAATCTTTAGGTGCGCGATATGGTGTGTGAGGGTCCCAGTAATGCACATGGATAACCCAATTGTCCTCCTTGCCTTTTTTATCTAGCCAATCAAGCACGTGAGGAGTAACTTCTTCCGCAGATTCCATTCCGCCCTTGCCCACATTAACACACTCGTTGAGTCCAGCATTGAACCACCAAGCACTATGTCTTTCGGGGAAAGTTGAGAAAGAAGCAGTGTATAATCCCGCTTGCTTTAATTGTGTGAACAATGAATTTTGTGAAAAATCACTTCTGAAGTGTCTTGGCTCTCCTTGAAGTCTAAGGTCTGCCGCAGTCCCTCCATGCCCTACAACACCTGTTCTAATTCCGTATTGCCCTGTGATTAATGACGCCCTCGACGGAAGACACGGTGCATTTGGACAGTAATAATTCTCAAAAACTACGCCCTCTTTGGCGATTTGGTCAATAGTTGGACTGGTGTTTCTTTTGTACCCGTAGCATCCTAGATGGTCGGGTCTCAAAGTGTCGATGTCAAAAATTACAACTCTCATTTTAATTCTCCATTCTGCCGCTGTGCCTCGGCAAAAATAATAGTGTGATATTCTAATCATTGCACAGGAAAAGAGTAATTAGAATATTACGAAACACTAACAATTGCAAGGATTTTGCTAATCAAAATCAACCCTTATGTTTCAAAATATATTTTAACATGATAAAATAATTTAATCAATAGATTTTGAAAATCAATATGAAATTTATGAGAAATTCTCTAAAAAATGATGTATAAACTCGGTGCTAAACAAAGAGGGATAATTTATAACAATATAATATATCAAAATTGCTTGAACAAGCAGCAAAACCGGAACAGTTATATAAAACTTTGGCTTTCTTATCTTATGTCGCACCAGTATCATAGCAAATAATGCACCCATAGCTCCAAATAAAGAAGAGAAAATCAAAAGAGTTCTTTCTCTAATCCTCCACATTTTTTTTACTGCAAAAAACTTATCGGCGCAGTATACAATAAATGTTATAATATTTAATCCTAGTAATGTGTAAATAATCAATAGTCACTCTCCGTCTAAAAATGGGTTTATTTACTGATGACCTGTGTGTCAAAAATGATGTTCACAGGGCCGTCTGCGACAGAGGTGATTTCCATGTGTGCGCCAAAAACACCGGTTTCAACTTTGTTTATTCCATGATGATTTTTTACTTTATCAACAAAATAATCATATAAAGTTTCTGCCACGTCAGGTTTTGCTGCAAGCTCAAACGAAGGGCGCTTGCCTCTTCTGCAATTTGCAGAGATTGTAAAATTTGAAACAATGAGCAAATCTCCACTTATGTCGGTGGGTGATAAATTCATTTTATCATTATCATCAGTGAAAATTCTAAGCCCACAAATTTTGTCGCACAAATAATCTGCTTGCTCTTTTTTGTCGCCTTCCATCACACCGAGATACACAACAAACCCTTTGTCTATACATTTTGCTTCTCTTCCTTCAATTTCGATTTTAGCATTTAAAACTCTTTGAATTATAGCTCTCAAAATAAATTCTCCTTATTACTTTATGCCTAATTGTAACACAAAAGTGTTGCACAGTTCAATAGATTATGATATAATATTGCTTGGAATTAGAAAATTTACAAACAAGTTATTGAGGAGTGGGTGTTATGATAATCGAAGTCAGAAATGATAAAATTTCGTTTAAAGTAAGGACATTAGGGGCAGAGTTGTGCTCCGCTAAAATCAATGGTAGTTCTGAGTTGATTTGGCAAGGAAATGCTGAATATTGGGCGAGTCACGCTCCTATTCTTTTTCCTATTGTTGGTGCACTCCGTGATAATAAAGCGCTGATAAATGGTCAATATTACACCATTCCAAAGCATGGTCTTGTGCGCAAAAGTGAATGGACATTGTGCGAACAAGGCGAGAATTTTGTTGAAATGGAAATTAAATCTGATGAACAAACTTTAGAGGCTTATCCGTTTGAATTTACTTTGAAAGCTAGATATGAATTAGTTGAAAATGGTATTAAAAACAGCTTTATTGTGACGAATAACAGTGACAAGGAAATGCCTTATTTCATTGGTGGGCACACAGGGTTTAATCTTCCTTTTGAAGATGGTTTTTCTCTTGAAGACTATGAAATTGAATTTTCTGAATTCGAAAATTTAAAAAGTCCTCAGATAATCACCGAAACCAGTATTTATGATTTCACAAAATCAAAGGCAGAGATTAAAAACCAAAAATCATTCAAATTGAATAACGAACTTTTTTCAAACGATGTTATAGTCTATAGTAATTTTAAGAAAAAAGAAATCGGAATTAAAAATTCTAAAACAAATGCGAAAATAGTAATGAATTTTGAAGATATGAACATGATGGGAATTTGGAAACCGTACAACGATGCACCGTTTCTTTGCCTTGAACCATGGCTTGGTTGCAGTACAACCACAACTGAAAATGATGAGTTTGTTCAAAAAACAGACTGCAATTTTTTAAAGCCAAATCATACTGCTAGTCATAGCTTCACTATTAAAGTAAATTAACAAATAAATGGAGAAAAATTATTATGATAAAAATATTAACCGATACTTCTTGTGATATGGACCCAAAAATGTGTAAAGAATTAGGGATTGAAGTTCTTCCAATTCAAGTGCATTTTGGGGATATAGCATATACCCCAAATGTGGATATTAGCATTAATGAGTTTTATGATAAGCTTCAAACAACCGAAAAGCTTCCAACTACAACACAAATTAATCCAATAATCTTTGAAGAGGAATTCGCTAAACATATTAGCAACGGAGATGAAGTTTTGGGAATGTTCATTTCAAAAGAGCTAAGTGGAACTTACCAAAATGCAGTTTTGTGTGCACAAAAAATCAACCCGGAAAAAATCCATATTGTAGACACATTGAATACTACTTTTGGTTTAAGTTTGCTTTTGATAATCGCAGCAGAAATGCGAGATAAAGGTATTTGTGCACATAGCATAAAAGAGAAAATTGAAGAATTAGTCCCTCGCTTAACTCTTTATGCCTCGATTGACACATTGAAATACCTTAAAATGGGCGGACGACTTAGTTCAGGAGCAGCTATTGTAGCAGGAATTCTTGGAATTTTGCCAATTATTTCGGTTCAAAATGGAAAGGTTTGTGCAATTGGAAAAGCAAGAGGCAGAGAGGCTTCTTTTAAATTTATTAACGATAATATAAATAAATTGGGCATTTCCTCGGACTACCCTGTTGCGTTGGGGCATTCAAACTCCACCAATACTTTAAAAATGGGAGAAGATTATTTCACTAAACAGTTAACAAAAAGAAAAGTGTATAAAATGAATATCGGTGCAGTTATTGGAACTCATATAGGTCCAGGTGCATTTGGTATTGCTTTTATTAAAAAATAGGGGGAAAAGATATGAACGAATTTTTGGGGAATAATATTAAAAAACTAGGCTTTGGTTTCATGCGTTTGCCGATGATTGACGGTGAAATCGACATAAACCAAACAAAAGATATGGTAGACCTCTACATGAGCAAGGGATTTACATACTTCGACACTGCTTATGTTTATATTGGCGGGAAATCTGAAGTTGCACTGAAAGAAAGTTTGGTTGACAGATACCCACGCGAGAGTTTTCAAATTGCTTCAAAATTGCCTATTTGGGGAATAAAGGAACCGGAAGACATGGAAACTTTGTTCAACACAACAATGGAGCGACTTGGAATTGACTATATAGATTTTTATTTACTTCACGCTTTGAACCGAGATAGTGCTAAAAAAATAGAAGATTTCGGAGGTTGGGAGTTCCTTCAAAAGAAAAAAGAAGAGGGCAAGATAAAACATATCGGTTTCTCATTTCACGACAGTGCAGATGTTTTAGAAGATATTTTGACAAAACATCCTGAATCTGAATTTGTGCAACTCCAAATAAACTATATAGACTGGGAAAGCGAGAGTGTTCAATCGAGAAAATGCTATGATTTGGCGATTAAACATAACAAACCTATCATTATAATGGAGCCTGTCAAAGGTGGAACACTTGCTGAAGTCAGCTCAAAAGCTCAGGATTTATTCACTGAATATAACAAAAACGCTTCTGCTTCTTCTTGGGCGATTAGATACTGCGCTTCGTTTGACAACATTTTAACGGTTTTAAGCGGAATGTCTAACATGGAACAGCTTTCAGACAACGTTTTGTATATGGAAAATTTCATTCCTCTATGTCCACAAGAGAGAGAAATCATCGACCAAGTGGTTGAGGTGATTAACAGCACACCCACAATTCCATGCACCGACTGCAAGTACTGTGTTGACGGATGTCCAATGAAAATTAACATTCCAAGACTTTTCAGGGTTATGAACAATCACAAAAAATTCGGTTCAAATCCTGATGTGCCAAAGAATGTTCATCAATTTATGAACTCGCTTGATAAAGAGGGCAAACCTTCAGAGTGTATTGAATGTGGCCTTTGTGAAGAGCACTGTCCTCAACAAATTGAGATTATTAACGAGCTAAAAGAGATTGCAAGAATTTACGAAGTGTAGTGAAAGAAGATAAAAACTGATTTCGCTTGCAATGCTTATTGTTTTTATAGACCATAAAAGAAATGGGTCTAATTTTCTGATTTGGCGAATTACCGCTATCAGAGGATTAGACCCTTTTTTTTGCTATAATCGATATAATACTGTGCTGTCGCATTATGAATTTTCTTGTTAGATTAAACAAATCATTGTAGGGTAGGCTTCCACTCCTGTCCGAAAGGGAGGGCGTGACCTCCCTTTCGTTTCTTTGTGCAATTTTACCTTTGCTGTCTTTGTACGTTTTTTGTATTGGTTCGACTATAAAATCTTTTTATTTTTCACCTTGACAAAGTACTACTCTTGGTATATAATGTGTGTCGTGGTGATTGTGTGTATTTGTATGTGTTTGTGTGTGCTATACACAACGCTATTATCAAGAAAGGGGATGGAATATGTTTCCAAGCGAACGACACACTGTTATCCTAAGTAAAATCGAAAAAGAAAACTCTGTAACTGTTTCAGAATTAATTGATATTCTTGGCGTATCTTTTGAAACTGTGCGCAGAGATTTGTTCAACTTAGAGAAAGCAGGTCAACTCAAAAGGGTTCACGGAGGCGCTATCTCATGCGCAACCCCAAAGGAGTTCCCTGTGTTCAGCAACAGACTCACTTTAAACCGAGAAAACAAAGATGTTTTATCTCAAAAAGCAATGAATCTTATTTCTGAAAACGATGTAATAGCCATTGATTCAGGAAGCACTTCTTCAAGCTTTGCTCATGCGCTTTTAAACAATTTTAAAAAGCTTACCATCATCACTTATTCCAAAGAAGCAATAGATGTTTTAGCAAAAAATGATGCTTTCGATATCATTTCAACAGGTGGAAGATATCTCGAATCCGAAAAAGCATTTTACGGAGCTATTACTACGTTATCCCTTGAAAATCTGAATTTTGAAAAGGCTTTTATTTTCCCTTCTGCTGTTTCCCTAGAGTATGGCATTCAAGACTTTTCCTATGATATTATTGATTTGCAAAAATTACTTATGAAAAAGTCAAAGCATGCATATATTCTTGCAGACAGCACGAAATTTGAAAAAACCGCAAATTTCACTTTATGCAAAGATATCAGCCAATACACCTTTGTAACCGATAATGAACTATCTGTTTCAATCAAAAAAATTTATGGCAAAAACAAAATAGATATAATATAATGCCTACCGAATAATTTGTTATTCATTACAAATGTTAAACAGGCATTAATTTAGTATTCCTGTTAAATTAAAATATATATGGACTTTTAGAAAGGTATGATGAAAATGAAAAATAAAGTAATATTAATTCTATCAGACGGAATGAAAGGTGACAGTGTTTTAGGGTGCAAGCATAAATTTGCTCAAAGTTGTGTGGAAAACTTCACCAGCAAACTCGATGCACAAGCAGTTATGCCAAGCGTAACTTTGCCTTGTCACATGTCACTTTTTTTAAGTGTATCTCCCGAGCGACATGGAATATTAACAAACACATATGTTCCTCAAGTACGTCCGGTAAAATCACTTATTAACGCATTACACGACAACAAAAAAACTTGTGCAATGTTTTATAACTGGGAGGAGTTAAGAGACATTTCTCGCCCCGGAGCATTGTCACATTGCTTATTTACTGAAAACGAATTGGACGGAGTGGGCGATGAAATTTTGACACAATCCGCCATAGAGTACATAAATGAAAAATCTCCCGATTTCGTATTCTTATATTTGGGATGTAGTGACCATATTGGCCATCATTATGGTTGGGAGAGCGAAGAGTACATTCAAGGAATTTACAATTCTTTCGAGCGAATTGAGAAAGTTTTTAACTCAATTCCAAAAGATTATACAATAATTGTAACTTCAGATCATGGCGGTCATGATAGAACACACGGAACAAACATTCCTGAGGATATGTCAATTCCGGTAATCGCAATGTCTGACATTTTTACCAGTGATGTGGAGTTGCCAAACACCACCAGTCTTATAGATATCGCTCCTACTATAGCCGAGCTTCTAGGCATACCTTGTGATAAAGATTGGGAGGGAAAATCATTTGTTCCAGAGAGAAGTTAAATACACCCTTCTTTTTTGTTTAGTTTATTTCACAAGTTACATCACTAGGACAAATTACGGGGCAGCACTTATTGACGTGTCCCAAACACTGGGAATTTCAAATTCGCTTGCGGGTATCCCCATCTCTCTTAGTTTCATTACATATGGTTTTGGGCAGCTAATCGCAGGATATTTAGGCGACAAAATAAACAGTGTAAAAATTGTAACAGTCGGGTTATTGCTGACAATCTCAATGAATTTTTCAGTTGCTCTCAGCAATAACATTTACTTAATTATGGTGTTTTGGGCAATAAACGGATTCGCTCAATCACTATTGTGGCCACCTTTGGTAAAAATCATGTTATCCGTGTTCAACGTGGAGCAATACAAAAAAAGCTGCTCACTGGTTGTAATGTCTTCTGCTTTCGCAACTGTGTTAATTTACATCTTCGTCCCGCTATGCATTAGTTATTTCGATTATAGGCTGGTTTTCGTATCAAGTGCTTTGTTTGGAATAGCCGCAACTGCAGTTTGGATTTTCTTCACAAAAAACCTAGATTTAACTCAACACAAAACAGAAGTAAAGCATTCAGAAAAAATTTCTATATGGCGCATGATAATCACATGTAATCTTATTCCAATCATGGTAATCATCACTTTGCAAGGAATGTTGCGCGAGGGCGTTACATTGTGGATGCCAGCTTTTGTAAATGATATTTTCAACCAATCCACCGAGAATTCAATTTTCATGACTATACTGTTGCCGATATTTAGCATTGTGGTTATTGCTGTCACTCGCTTTATAAGCAAAAAAATTCATAATGAGATTATGTTATCGGGAGGCTTTTGGCTAGTATCCTTAATTTCTTGTGTAGTGTTACTAATCGGGATGACAAACATGGCGATTTCACTAGTAGCTTTAACAACACTAACCTCCTGTATGCACGCGATAAACCTACTTTTAATCGGAAATTTACCAGCAAAATTTGTTAAATACAACAACATTTCTACTATTTCCGGAGTTTTGAATTCATGCACCTATATAGGTAGCACCATTGCAACCTATGCTATTGCAGAAATCGCAGAAGTGGTTGGTTGGACTGGAAACATAACATTCTGGATTTTTGTCACCTTGTCAGGCCTTATACTTTGCTTGTTTAATCTTAATTACTTCAAACGACACCTGAAGTAATCAGTACTCGTCAATTTCATCATACAATGATACGAAATTCATATTGTTGATTAAAATGGCTACAAATTTGTATGTAATAATTCACAAACTTTTGCAAGGGTATATCTATATAAGCACCAATAAACTTTAATTTACTTCTAGTTTTCGGTTATTATACAGATTAACCCTTGTTTTTTTTATCTATTTTACTAAGACATTTTCATATTATTTTTTCATTTGAATGACATCACAAATACATTTAGTTGAATATTGAACTATTAATAGTGTACTATCTATTAATCTAGTTAGAAGACAGATTAATTATAAAGAATATTTCTATAAATAATTTGCACACATTTGATAATAATTGACAAAATTGCATAATTATGATACAATATTAATATATTATTATTTGATAAGTTATGACTGTAGATTGCTTTATAAGTGTAACTCATTACAAATTGTTGAAGATGAAACAGATAAAGCAAGCCGTTTTTTGAAAAGAGGTGCTCAATTAATGTTTAGACAATGGTTTAGTTTTTTAAATCACAATATTACTAAAATCCTTTCATACATCTTAGTTCTGTCTGCTGCTGTTTTGTTAAGTATTTTCATTGGTGATGTTTTAACAGATTGGAAAGACGCGATAATGTTCGAGCAGGGATGGCGTGGTGCAGAGTATACGTGGTTTGAGGTGATAATGCCCGATGTCACATTTTTCTGTATACTGTTTGTTATTCTGGTTTTTCTGTTCCTTAACAGAGATTAATATCGCAAAAACAAATTTGCATTTTAATATAATAAGATTAACATATTAGTAGTCTGGACATTAAAGTCAAATAAAACATCATACAAAAAATCTCTCTAAAACCACTTAATTTGAGAGATTTTTTTATATATCAAATCAGCTAGTTTACGAAACATACAAGAATAACTCTAACTTACTGTGGATTACAAATCACAATTTTAACACTTCTTACCCTTGACAAATTTATTTATTTAGTATAAAATCAAAGAGTATGGTTATGTTAAATTATTTTGCACTTTTTAGTTTTTTTTACATGCAATTACATGATAGTGTAAACATTTTAACTGAAAGAAAGGATTTGCGATATAATGATTTCTCTGACAAAAACATCTGTAATGAATTTTGAAAATGCTGTGCGTGGCGCTAGAAACCCAATGAACAGTTGGGACAGAATGGACAGCTACACAAATGAAAATGGTGAATTTGTTTTCGGGGAGAATGATTTAAGTCTTGCCACGAGGCTGTGCAAATCAGGCAGTGACCACAGAAAATTTATCAGGCAAATTTTTGTGTCTGTTGATATTGAAGCTCCACTTTATTGGTGGAAAGAGTATGATACTTACAAAATAGCGACAGTTGCAAACTCAACTAGCACAATGCATAAAATACATAGCAAGCCTTTCAGCATGAGCGATTTCAGCACAGATAAAATGAGTGAAAAATCCATTGCTCATTTCAGCACAACTGTAAATTTTCTTGAAGAATTAAGACTTGAATATATGAAAGAAAAAGATAAAAACCTATGGTACAGCATGATTCAAGTGTTGCCATCAAGCTATAATCAGCTTCGCACTTGCTCATTTAATTACGAAACACTTATAAATATTTATCGCTCAAGAAAAAATCACAAACTTGACGAATGGCACGTTTTTTGCGACTGGATTAAAACCCTCCCCTATTCAGAAGAGTTGATTGTAGGATTAGTAAATAAATAAATTGTTCTGACTGGCATATCTCTATAAGTTATTGTGCTAGTCAGAAGTTAATACGCCCTCTTAGTTAAGTGGATATAACATGCCCCTCCTAAGGGGATGGTAATCATCTCCCTAAAGTGAATAAAAAACTGAATATTATTGTATATGCCTCCGTAGT
>CAYJBU010000012.1:0-33440 GCA_964368155.1 uncultured Eubacteriales bacterium
GAAATGGAAACCAAAGTGGTGATGGTCAAGGATTAGGAAACGGAAACCAAAGTGGTGATGGTCAAGGATTAGGAAACGGAAACCAAAGTGATGACGGCAAAGGTTTAGGTAACGGAAACCAAAGTGGAAAAAACGAATAAAAAATATGGGATTACACTTGCGGTATAATATCGCAAGTGATTTTCTTTATACAAAATATAGTTATTCAACAAAATATGGTTAAAAGTTTACATTGTGTTAAACATCTTTCTTTGTATATGAGTTAAAATATACTGTATAAAATTGAAAGGTGCATGATATGTTCGGATACGTACGACCCTATAAATCCTATATGTTGGTATGTGAATATGATGAATATAAAGCGATTTATTGTACATTGTGCAAGAATTTAGGGAAATACTATAATAAAGTTACCCGAATGGCGTTGAACTATGATTTGACGTTTTATGCGCTGCTGAGTCTTGACTTAGCCAAGGATTGCCCAAAACTGAAAAAGGGCAAATGCGTTGTCAATCCGTTAAAGAAATGCAACTTTATGACAGTTGAAAGTGATTCTTATCACAAAGCTGCTGCAGTTACGGTTTTGATGACTTATCATAAAATTTTAGACAATCTAAAAGACGATGGTTTCCTGAAGTCCTTTTCATCAAGATTGCTCCTGCCGTTTATTAACGGAAGTGCAAAGAAAGCGAAAAGGGAGTTTCCTCTAATCGCAGAGATTTTAGAGGACATGACAAAAGAACAGTCGGAGATAGAACAAAACAATTCTGCATCTATTGATGCGTGTTGCGAGCCAACTGCAAAAGCTTTAGCGAGAATTTTCGAGGATATTTCTCCAGATGATAAACCGGTTTTGAAAGAAATGGGTTATTTTTTAGGGAGATGGATTTACACAATGGATGCTGCGGACGATTTGAAAAAAGATTTAAAGGACAATTCCTTTAATCCGTTAAAGCGATATTTTGCTATTGAAGGCGATGCAGTACCCGAGGAGAGACAAAAAGAAATCGACGAGGGTTGTAATCAAATGCTCAATAACAATGTCGCAAGAATTATTGCGGCAACAAATCTTTTAAATTTAAACAGGTATGGCGGGATTGTGGGGAACATAACTGAAATGGGTTTACCACAAGTTCAAAAAGAAATTTTATTTTTACACATAAGGGAAAAAGAGAGGAAGAAAGTTTAGATGACAGATCCATATAAAGTTCTGGGTGTTAACCCTAATGCTACCGATGAGCAAATTAAAGATGCGTATCGTACTTTGGCAAAAAAATATCACCCTGACCAGTACTCGGGTAGCCCTATTGCTGATTTGGCAGATGAAAAAATGAAAGAGATTAACGAGGCGTATGATGAGATAGTTGCGCAACGTAAAAATAAGGGAGGCGCAAGTGGCGGCTCAAGAGATAATTACGGAGCTGGCAGAAACACTTCTTCACACTATGCAGATGTGCGTAATTTTATCAACTCGGGAAGAATTGCAGATGCTGAGCAAATTTTAAACGGAGTGCCGATGGAAAGAAGAAATGCCGAGTGGTATTTTCTTAAAGGGTCGGTTTTATATAGAAGGGGTTGGCTTGAAGAGGCAAAAGATCATTTTTCTCGTGCAAGTCAAATGGATCCATCTAATATGGAATATCGTGCCGCGTTAAATCAGGCGATGAATCAACGCTCAGGGGCGTATGGTGGTTATAATCCTTACGGACAAAGAACTACAGGAGGGTGCTCAACTTGCGACATGTGTCAAGGGTTGATTTGTGCTGACTGTTGCTGTGAATGTATGGGTGGTGATTTGATTGGGTGCTGCTAAAGCCTCCAGAATAGCTTTTGGCGGAATGTGCGCAGCTTTATCTGTTGTCATCATGCTTCTAGCGGGTGTAATTCCAACGATGACTATTGCACTGCCTGCAATTGCAGGATGTGTGCTGATTGCTGTTACTGTGGAGTTGTCGGAAAAATTCGCTTTTTTGGTATATGCGGTTGTCGCGGTTATTTCTTTTTTTATCACAGCTGATAAAGAGGCGATGCTGATGTATGTCTTGTTGTTTGGCTATTACCCAGTTTTATATTCTGTTTTGGGAAAGATAAAAAACAAGGTGGTTTCGTATTTAATAAAGTTGTTGGTTTTTAATGCAGCTGCAATTGCCGATTTCTTTATTGTTACTTTTATTTTCTCAATTCCAATGGGTATTGTGACCGAGTGGGGAGAGTGGGCGTTGCCGTTATTGCTGTTGGTTGCAAACGTGATTTTCATTTTTTATGACAGTTTGCTGATGGGAATAGTGCATTTTTATTATACGTCACTACATCCGACTGCGAAAAAGTTCCTAAAAAAATAAATTTCTTCAGAGTTGGTGACTAGGCCTAAGCTGAAAAAATATAAGCCCTCCTTTTGGTAGATTTTTGTTTCTGCCAAAAAGGAGGGCTTTTGTGCGTGTTATAGTCAAACCAATACAAAACCCAAACAGACCAACAGGTAAAAATCCGTTTAACTGCGTTGTCGTCAGTCGCAATAGAGCAACTATTACTCCCTCCTCCGCCTTGTTAAACAAAATTTTACCTTTGCTGTCTTTGTACGTTTTTTGTATTGGTTCGACTATAAATCAAAGACTTGAAACGTCTCTTGTTAAGATAAAATATCCATTGTTGATAATCTCGGATTTGCTAACAGTTCTTCCCCATGAAATTTGACAGTTTTCATAGTCTCTGTTTACTTCTGCAACAGTGAAGACATCTCCGTTGATTTGTGTAACAATGAAAGAGTGCTCTGACCATAAAAGTCTTACATGATCCCCGATTTTTACACTATCAATGTCGTATGATTGATACATTGGAGCATTTATACCAAAAAGTAAGTCGCTTATAAGGCTTGCAAAAGCGAGACACTGCATATTTTCTGAAAAAGAAAAAAATCGCGAAGTTTCTGCGGTGTATCGTTGGCAATAATGAAAACCGTTGTATGTATGAGAGCAGGGTGTGCTACTAATATATGTAGTCATATCTTGGTCGCTTAAATTTTGTGTGTCAGCACCTATTGTGTTCCAATAATACCCGTGTGTAAAAACTCGTTCCAAAACTTCTAATTTTTGATAAGTATTCAGCATAACAAACTCATTGCTGTAAATATCGATTTCATTTAAATCTATAGGTTCAACGTCAAAGATTTCATAGGTTTCAATAACTAAATCTTCTTGTGAGCTGTGAAGAACTTCACCGCTTATAGTTAAAAACATAATTTGATTTTGGGATGATTCGTTTTGATGAAATTGTATGTTATAATCATAATATTCTTTTTTTATATCAAAAACGTCAGATTTTGTTAATTGTAAATCTGTGTCGGTAATACTGGAATTAAGAGGAGTTAGAGAGTTCGTATAATCCTGTAAAAAACGATTTTCTGAATATATGCAAACTCCACACGCTAATGTGACAGTCAAAAAGATTAGTAGGCTAAGAGATAAATTTTTTATTGTAATCACTCCTTGCAAGCGGTTATACACAAAATAATACATTTATTTTGTGAGGGAGTTGTGTGGGCAATCTTATTGCTCCGCCAATTAAATACTTGACAATCTTGGCGGTGATTTTGCAGTATTTCATCGTCAAAGAACCGTTTTCTATGCACAAAGCATTGAAAAGAACCTTTTCCTCGAACTACAGAAAAATCCCTAGCCAATCTTTTGTCCACTTTTTAATTGGTGGAGCAATATAAAGAAAATTATAATATAAAACAGAAATTAAATCAAGTGTAATACGCTTATTCCTCACAATAATCTCACATAATTATGTTAAGATAATGTAAATTTTTTTAGTAGAATTGAAAGGGCGTAAAAAATGTTTGATGGAAAGTTTTGTTTGTTGATTGTAGATGACGAGGTTAGGATGACAAAGGGATTGAAAGATTTTTTTTGCGCTAAAGGCTTTAGCGTACTTGTTGCGAATAACGGTGAAGAGGCGCTGGAAGTTTATTATGACAACAACGAGAAAATTGACGCAATTCTTCTTGATATAATGATGCCCATCAGAAACGGAATTGAAGTACTTAAAGAGCTTAGAGAACAAGAGGAGTATGTGCCTGTTTTGATGTTGACTGCAAAATCTGAAGAATATGATGAAATTGAAGGGTTGAGTTGTGGAGCTGATGATTATATAGCAAAGCCTTTTTCTACTGCGATACTGCTTGCGAGAGTTCAAAACATTATAGGAAGGTTTTGTGACATAGAAAATGGAAAAAGCGTATGTGGATTGACGTTGAAAGCTTCTAATTACACTTTGGAAAATGATGAGAAAAAGACGGAACTTACACCTAAAGAATTCGATTTGCTTTCCTACCTCATAAAAAACAAGAACATTGTTTTATCGAGAGAGAAGATTTTGAATTCTGTTTGGGGATACAGCTATGAAGGCGATGAGAGAACTGTCGACACCCACATAAAACAACTAAGAATGAAACTCTGTGATAAATCTGGATTGATTAAAACCGTTCATAGAGTTGGATATGTATTTGAAGTAGGCTAGAGAGGTAGATTTATTTGAAAACAACGATTAAAACCAGGATAATATTTTCGTTTTGCATTTTGGTGGTGGTTATTGTAGTGGGGCAAATAATATTTAATTTGTTTTATGCAAAACAGGTATTAATAAGCCAAAACAAAAGCGAAGTCGAGCAACTGTTTGTTAAAATCAGCAATTCGTACTCAGACGATGAAGAAAATCTTTATGAGCTAACCAAAGAAGAAGACAGCGTGGACGGATTTTCGATAGAGATATTTTCATCTGAGGAAATTATATATACTTCAAGAGTTTTGCCAAGTTTTCTATTTTCTGGAAGATTTGAGAAAACTCTAATAAATTCATATGAAATCGACGATTTTTCGCAATATCCAAGCGCAAATGTGGTTGAGAATGAAAGCAGAGACGATTCTGTTATTTTCCTCAAAGGTGTAATAGAATATGAAAATGAAGCAAGGTACATTGTAATTTCAAAGCCTGTGGAAAGTATTGACAATGTTATTGGCATTTTTACACAATCAGGAATTATCATTTCTATTGGGATTTTGATAATTGGAGTTGTGGTGATTTTTGTTTTGACAAGACAGATTTCAATGCCAATTAAGAATATTGAGGAAGTTTCTAAAAATCTTTCGAATTTTGATTTTTCATACTATGCAGACGAAAAAAGTTCTATAAAGGAAATTTCAAGCCTAGCAAAAAGTGTGAATTCAATGTCAAAGCAACTGGATAATTATATGACAGAAATAAAGATTGCGAATATTAAGTTAACAGAGGATATTGAGTTTCAAAAGAAAATCGAGACTAATAGAAAGCAATTTATTGCAAATATCAGCCACGAGATGAAAACTCCACTTTCGCTATTGCAATTGTATTGCGAGAATTTAAGTGGGGATTTGGAAAACATCGACAAAACTGATTATGTTGAAACAATAAAAGATGAGGTTGAGAGATTAAATATTATTGTCAAAGATATGCTTAGCGTTTCTTCGGTAGAAAATGGTCTTGCAAAAGTTAGAAAAGAAGAGATGGATTTTTCTGATTGTGCAAAAAATGTAGTAAATACTATGTATCCGTTGTTGGAAAATTTTAATTTGGTTATTGATATTCAACCTCAACTTCATACGTTTTCGGACAAAAAGCAAATTGAAGAAGCGATGAGGAATTATATAAACAATGCGATTTCTCACACGAAAATAGGCGAAATGATTAAAATTACCGTAAAAAGAGAGTATCATTCAATTGTTTTTTCTGTTTATAATGAAGGAGAAAAAATAAGAGAAGAAGATTTTGAAAATATTTGGGATAGTTTCTATAAATCTGATAAGGCAAGAACAAGGAAAGTTTTAGAAAATGCTGGCTTGGGACTTTATATTGTAAAATTAATATGTGAAAATCACGAGGGAAAATACTATGCAGAAAATAAAGCAAAAGGTGTAAGTTTTTCTTTTTCTCTCACAACTATATCATAAATGGGTAATAAAATGAGTCCAATATATTTTTTGGAAAGGTTTGTTATTTATGTATGTTTTTAAAAATGCTCTTAGAAATATTTCAAGGGCAAAGGGGAGAAATTTCTTGATTTTTGTTTTGGTGTTGATTATTGCAACATCTGCGTGTATAGCACTTAGCATTAAAAGTAGCGCAGACAAGACAAAGAGCGATACTCTAGCATCAATGAACATTACAGCACAAATCGTAATGGATAGAAGTTCGATGATCAGTGGGATTAGAGGCGGAAGCGAAGGAATGGACGACATCATGAGTATGATGTCTGAAACAATAAGTTTTGGGGAATATCAAAATTATGCGACTGCTGAAAGTGTTGATTACTACTATTACACTTCTTCGCTTGGGCTAAATACTACCGAAGAAGGGATAATTTCTTACAGCACCAGTAGTGGAAGTAGTGGAGGTTTTGAAGGTAAACTACCAAGCGCAATGGGCGGAATGACTCTTGGAATGAGCGGTGGAGATTTTAGTATAACAGGATATAGCTCACACGATGCAATGACTAATTTTATTGATGGTACTATAGTTGTGGTTGAAGGCTCGATGTTTGACATAGAAGACACTAGTAATTCTGTTTCAATAAGCCAAGAAATAGCTGTTCTAAATGAGCTTGAAATTGGTGATGAATTTACACTTGTCAACCCAAATGATGAAACAGAAATAATCACAATGACGGTTTCAAGCATTTTTCTTTGTGAAAGCACAGATGCATATTCCAATGATATCTATATGAGCTATAATTCTCTTCAAGCGATAGCAGAGAATTCAAAAGCAAACGCGTCAACTTACATCGAGGAAAGAACAGGGGCTGAAATGAGCACCGAACTCGTCGCAAGGGATAATTGGGTATATGTTCTCGAAAATCCTGATATGCTAACTGCGTTTGAGAGCGAGGTAATATCATTGGGTTTAGACACTGAAAGATATACAGTTAGTTCACCAGACATCACTCAATTCGAGCAAACTATGCTGCCTCTTGATAATTTAAGCAACTTTACATTGATTTTCTTTTTGGTGGTACTAGGAATTGGAGCGATAATCTTAATTGTGTTCAATTTGTTTACTATTAGGGAAAGAAAGTATGAAATTGGAGTGTTGGCTGCAATTGGAATGCATAAAACAAAGGTTGCAACACAGTTTTTAAGCGAAGTAGTTATAGTTACCTTTGCTGCTGTAATGATAGGCTCAATCATTGGAGTAGTAGCCTCTGCACCAATTGGTGACATGCTTCTTCAAGATCAAATTGCTCAAGCTTCAAGCTCGGGACAGCAAATTGCAAATAATTTTGGAGGAAGTTTCTCAGGCAGAGAAAATGGAATGTCTATGCTAGAAGGAATGGGATTTGGAGGCAGTGCACAGGTTGATTTTGTGGACACAATTCAAATGAGTTTTAGTTTTGAAGTATTACTTCAATTAATGGGTATAGGCTTGATTTTGTCTGTTGTTGCAAGTATTATTGGTATGATTTCAATTTTGAGATTTGAACCACTAAAGATATTAAGTGAAAGGGCATAAAGGAGTATTTTTATGAGTATTTTTAAATTAGAAAATGTTGATTATTCGTATGATTCGAGTAAATATGTTATAAAAGATTGCAACTATAATTTCGAAAAAGGGAAAGTGTATGCGATTGTGGGGAAATCAGGTGCAGGTAAAACTACATTGCTTTCAATGCTCTCGGGTTTAACAAAACCAAAAAATGGACAGATTATTTATGATGGGAAAGATATTGCAGAAATTAATCAATATGACTATCGCTCAAAATATGTAGGAGTAATATTTCAGTCGTATAATCTTTTGCCACACATGACAGCTGTAGAAAATGTAGTGTTGTCTATGGATATCAGTGGTAAAAAAATTGAGCAAAAAAAAGAAAAAGCAGAAATGCTTTTAGATGATGTTGGTCTTCATTCTGAATTGGGAAGTAGAAAAATCCTTAAACTTTCAGGAGGAGAGCAACAAAGAGTTGCAATAGCTAGGACTCTTGCATATAACCCTGATGTTATTTTGGCAGACGAGCCAACTGGAAATCTTGACGGGGAAACCCAAGAGAATATAATGGATATTTTTTGTGAATTGGCGCACGAGCAACAAAAATGTGTTATTATTGTAACTCACTCGCCTGAAGTCGCTAAAAGAGCAGATGAGTGTTTTGAGTTGAAACCCGTTGTTCAAGTTAAAAAGAAAAAGAAAATGAGACAGTCAACTATTTTTGCTTCATCTTTATAAAAGAAAGCTTGTTTTGACAAAAAGATATATTGATGCATAAAATACAGGGAATGGCACGAACCATCCCCTGTATTTTTTTGCTTTTTTAGATTGTGGAAATAATGAATTAATGTAAAGAATAAGACTGATTTAACCACTGAGACTTTAATTAGGGTCTTTCGCCTGTTTATTCAATTTCAAGAATTTGCACAATCAATTTATTTTGCTATGTTATCAGCAACAAGGGTTGTTGTTGCAGCCATTACCGCAGCCACAGCCGCCAAAAGTGTTACCACAGCCTCCGCAACATATTAAAATTAATACGATGATTATAATCCATGAGCATCCGCCACCAAAACAATTATTCATGTTTGATTGCCTCCTTTTTTGATTTATAACACATACTATGCGAGTGTAAAATTTGTGTTACTAATTTAATTTATTTGTTGACAAATTAAATTCAAAATGATAGAATAGTTAGCATGGCTAACGATAATCAGTAGGAGTTAAGAAATCGAAGAGCGAGGTGTTGAATGGATAGTTTTGAAAAAGAGCTTTCTGAAAATCTTTCAGAAATTTATAAAAACGTTACCAGATTAGAAGAGAATGCTTTGCAAGCGGGTGACATCAATCTCACAATAGCAGAAGTAAATCTTGTGAGTGTGATTAGTAAATATGACAGAGATTTAACGGTTAGCGACTTGGCAAAAATGATGTGCGTGACGAAACCTACAGTCACCGCAACTGTAAATAGGATAGTGAAAAAAGGCTATGCTTATAAAGAAGTTTGCAAAGAAGATGCAAGGCAAATTCATGTTAAGTTAAGCGAAGAGGGTAAAAGAGTTGTAATTTTGCACAAGAAATGTCAAAGAGATGTAATTAAAAAATTGGGAAATGAATTCTCAAAAGAACAACGAGATGTATTGATGAAAGCGATTAAGAAATTAAACTTGTATTTTAAACCAGAAGAAGTTTGAGATTTTTGATTTAACTACTATTAGCTTTTGCGGAGAAAACCGCAATTTCGACCCCAAATATGCGTCTTACAGAAAAGGATGGTCACATATATGAAATTTAAAATAATGGGAACAGGAAGTTATGTCCCACCAAAAGTTATCTCGAACGATGAGTTGTCGAAACTGGTAGATACAAATGATGAATGGATTTTAAAGCGCGTTGGAATTTCAAATCGAAATGTCTCGGTTGATGAAACTACTTCTCAAATGGGAACTAAGGCAGCTTTGAGCGCACTAGAAAACAGTGGAGTTAAAGCAAAAGAGCTTGATTTAATTATCGTGGCGACTATTTCGGCTGATTCGCTTGCGCCGAATGTTTCGTGTACGATTCAAAGAGATATAGGCGCAACTTGTCCTGCGTTTGACATTAACGTTGGTTGCTCTGGGTTTGTGTTTGGAATAGAAACGGCAGCGTCTTTTTTGTCTACTGGTAATTATAAAAAAATATTGGTAGTAGGTGCAGAGAGGCTCAGCTCGGTGGTGAATTGGGAAGACAGGTCAACTTGTATAATTTTTGCCGATGGAGCAGGTGCTGCTGTGATAAGCGATGAGGAAGATAATTATCTAGCGTCGGTTATTCGCTCAAAAGGCGATGATAACGCAATTAAAATAAAAAATGTTTCAGGTAATTCTCCGTTTTATCAGGGTGAAAAAGTCAGTGATATTTTCATTGAAATGAATGGGCAAGAAACATATAAATTTGCAGTTACAACAATTCAAAAAGATGTGCTTGAAGTCATGGAAAAGGCTAATCTAACAAACGAGGACATTAAGTTGGTTGTGCCACATCAAGCTAACATTAGAATTATCAAGGAAGCTGCAAGAAAATTGCCGATAGACAGCGAGAAGTTCAGCTCGAATATAAATCATGTTGGAAACACCTCTGCTGCGAGTGTTCCTATTTTGCTTGACGAACTAAACAGAAGTGGGAAAATTCAAAGAGGAGATATTATTATACTATCTGCTTTTGGAGCAGGGCTTTGCAATGGCGCTTGTGCAATTAGATTTTAAAGTTTAGAAGAAATTTTGGTATAAAGAAAGGAATGTGCTTTATTATGATAAATACAACTATTAATGAAATGTTAGGAATTAAATATCCAATATTCCAAGGTGGAATGGCTTGGATTTCAGAGGGAAAACTCGCTGCAGCAGTTTCAAATGCAGGAGGAATAGGAATTATTTCTGCGATGAATGCAGATGCTAATTATGTGAAAGAGCAAATTGAATTGTGCAGGTCACTTACTGACAAACCTTTTGGTGTCAATATAATGCTTTTAAGTCCTCATGTTGAGGAAGTTGCGAAATTAGTAGCAGATTTAAAAGTACCTGTTGTTACCACAGGTGCTGGAAATCCAAGGAAATTCATGGAAATGTGGAAAGAGGCAGATGTAAAAGTTATTCCAGTTGTAGCGTCTGTTGCGCTTGCGAAAATGATGGAAAAAAGCGGAGCTTTTGCGGTTATAGCAGAGGGTGGCGAAAGCGGAGGACACGTGGGAGAGTTGACTACAATGGTTCTTGTTCCTCAAGTGGTAGACGCTGTTAAAATTCCTGTAATTGCAGCAGGAGGAATTGGCGACGGAAGAGGAGTGGCGGCTTCGTTTATGCTCGGAGCACAAGGCGTTCAACTTGGAACAAGGTTCTTAGTTGCACATGAATGCGTCGTCCACGAAAATTATAAGAAAAAAGTTATAAAGGCTAATGATATTGCAACGATGACAACAGGTAAAAGACTTGGTCACCCTGTAAGATCTATTAAAAATCAATTCGCAAAAGACTATCTAAAAGCCGAGTATAGCACAATGTCTGACGAAGAGTTAGAGGCGTTGGGTTCGGGTTCTCTTTATAGATCTGCGATTTTGGGAGACGAAAAAACAGGAAGCTTCTTGGCAGGACAAATCAGCGGTATGGTTGATAAAGAGCAAAGTGCGAAAGAAATTATCGAAGAGATATTCGCCGAAGCAGAAACTGTGTTGAAAGGGGCTACTAAATGTATAAAATAGCTTTTTGCTTTGCCGGTCAAGGCGCTCAATACAGTGGTATGGGAAAAGAACTTTATGAAAATTCAGATAGTGCAAAAGCTGTTTTTGATATGGCTGATTCAATAAGAGAAGGAACTTCAAAGCAATGTTTCGAAGCTCCACTTGAAGAAATTAGCATAACTAAAAATACTCAACCAGCATTGTTTTGCGTGGATTTAGCTTGTGCAAAAGCATTGGAAGAAAAAGGTGTTAAACCTGATTTTCTTGCTGGTTTCTCTTTGGGAGAAATTCCTGCAGTTGCATATTCGGGGATTTTAAGTGAAGAAGATGCTTTTAAACTGGTTGTTAAAAGAGGCGAGTTGATGCAAATTGCAGCGGAGAAAAATCCCGGCGAGATGTACGCAGTTTTAAAACTAGACAACGAAACAGTAGAAAAACTTTGTGATAAATATGACTTGGTTTTCCCTGTAAACTACAATTGTAAAGGTCAATTAGTTGTTGCCGGAGATGCTGAAAATCTAAAAAAATTCTGCGCTGATGTTGCAGAAAATAAAGGTAAAGCGATTAAACTTAATGTAAGTGGAGCTTTCCATTCACCGTTTATGGTTGAAGCTGCAGTTGGTGTTAAAGAGTTTTTATCTGATGTGAATATTGAAAATCCTCAAATACCTTTATATTCAAATTACACCGCTAAGCCGTATGAAACGAACGCACAAGAGTTAATCTCAAATCAACTTATGAATCCAGTGAAATGGCAAGAATCAATCGAAAACATGATAAACGACGGTGCTAACGTATTCATTGAGGTTGGAGCAGGAAAAACTCTTTCTGGCTTGATTAAGAAAATTAACTCGGGTGTTAAAGTTTTCAATGTTTGTGATGTGGAAAGTCTTGATAAAACAGTGGAGGAATTAAAAAATGTTTGATTTAAGCAACAAAACAGTTGTGATAACAGGGGCTTCTAGAGGAATTGGAAAAGCGATTGCTTTAAAACTTGCTTCACGAGGCGCAAATATAGCAATTATTGGTGTTTCACAAAGTGATGAAACAATTGCAGAAATTGAAAAATTAGGTGTAAAAGCAGGCTTTTATAAATGCGACGTTGCAGATATGACGCAAACAAAAGATGCTGTAAAAGCAATTATCAAAGAATTTGGAAGCGTTGAAATTCTTGTAAACAATGCAGGAATTACTAAAGATGGTCTAATTCTTTCAATGAAAGAAGAGGATTATGATAGCGTTCTAAACATAAATTTAAAAGGGTCTTTCAACATGATAAAAGCATGTTATCAAGGTTTTATCAGAAAGAAATACGGGAAAATCATAAATATTACTTCTGTTTCGGGGATTTTGGGAAATGCAGGTCAAGCGAATTATTCTGCTTCAAAAGCTGGTTTAATAGGACTTACTAAATCTGTAGCAAGAGAGCTTGCAGGTCGTGGCGTTTGCTGTAATGCAGTAGCTCCGGGATTTATTAAAACAGAAATGATATCTGATATTGATTTGGATAATAACCCGTTAATGCAGTCAATTCCACAAAAAAAAGTTGGCTCAGTCGACGATGTTGCAAATGCAGTGTTGTTTTTAGCTAGCGACGAGTCCTCGTATATCACAGGTGAAGTTTTAAGAGTTGATGGCGGAATGGCAATGTAATTTAAAGGATTAATCAATTTAATTGATTAGATATTTTATTAATTTTTATTATAATGTGCAAAGGAATGAAATTTAATGAACAGAGTTGTTGTAACAGGTATGGGAGCAGTTACTCCTATCGGAAATTCAGTTGAAGAATTATGGAATGGTTTAACAAAAGGCGAGTGCGGAATAGGATTTATCACTAAATTCGACACAGAAGAATTTAAGGTGAAAATCGCCGCAGAGGTCAAAGAGCTTGATATAAGCAAATACATGGAGAAATCCGAAGCCAGAAAAAGAGATTTATATTGTAAATATGGAATTGCTGCTGCAGTGCAAGCAGTTGAGGACAGCGGTATTGTCGGAAATGTTGATGAAAATATGCTAGGAGTATATTTTGGTTCGGGAATTGGCGGAATTGAAACCTTTGAAACAGAGCATGAAAAGCTCCGTTCAAAAGGTGCAAAAAAAGTCTCACCTTTCTTTATTCCGATGTTGATATCAAATATTTGCGCTGGCGAAATAGCGATTAAATATGGCGCAAAAGGCTCGTGCTTGCCAATGGTAACCGCTTGTGCGACAAGCAATAACACAATCGGTGAAGCTTATAGAGCAATTAAACACGGATACATGGATGCAATTATTACAGGCGGTGCAGAAGCCTCGATTACTCCTTTGGCTATTGCAGGTTTTTCAAACATGATGGCGTTATCGACAAATCCAGACCCAAAAGACGCTTGCAGTCCTTTTGATAAAAGAAGAAGTGGCTTTGTAATGGGAGAGGGTGCAGGTTGCTTGGTTTTAGAAAACTATGACAACGCTGTGAAAAGAGGTGCGAAAATTTACGCCGAAGTAGTTGGATATGGTGCAACATGCGACGCACATCACATAACAGCTCCGGACCCAGAGGGCAATGGTGGTTCTGCGTCAATGAAAATGGCAATGAAAGAGGCTGGAATTGATGGAAGTGAAAATATCTACATAAACGCACATGGAACAAGCACACCTCTTAATGACAAAACAGAGACAATTGTTATTAAGAAAGCTTTGGGCGAGGAAAACGCTAAAAATGCGATTGTGAGTTCCACAAAATCTATGACAGGTCACATGCTTGGCGCAGCTGGCGCAGTAGAAGCGATTGCAGCAGTTATGGCATTAAAAGAGGGAATTGTTCCTCCAACAATAGGCTTTAAAGAGGCAGATGAAGATTGCGATCTTGACTATTGCTTTAATGAAGCGAGAAAAACTGACATTAAGTACGCACTATCAAACGGCTTGGGCTTTGGCGGTCATAATGCTTGCCTAGCTTTCAAAAAATACGAATAAAAGAGGTTTATAGTTTTGTGCTTTTTGGAGTTAAACCTAAAATAGCATAAACTGTCAAGAAAGGACTAAAGATTATAATGAACATTTCAGAAATAAAAGAGCTAGCTCAAATTATGCAAGAAGCAAACTTGAGCAGTGTGGAAATAGACGGCGACAAAGTGACTTTAAAAAGAGAGATTACAGTTCAAAATGTTGTGACAACACAAATCAGTGAAGTTGCACAGCAACCTGTTGTAAGTGCTCCAACACAAAAACCTGTTTTGGTTAAAGAAGGAAAAGTTATAACTGCTCCAACAGTGGGTGTGTTTTATTCAGCGGCTTCTCCTGACAGCGCTCCATATGTTAAAGTTGGAGACACTGTAAAAAGCGGAGATGTTTTGTGCATAATCGAAGCTATGAAATTGATGAATGAAATTCAATCCGACTGTGAGGGCGAAATTGCAGAGATTATGGCTGCAAATGGTGACGTTGTAGAATATGGCCAACCTTTATTCAGAGTTGTGTGAGGTAGTTTGAATGAACAGAGAAGAAATAATGCAAATTATTCCGCACAGAGACGACATGTTGTTGGTTGATGAAGTTGAGTTAATTGACGGAAAAGCTCACGGAAAATACACCGTTAAAGGCGATGAGTTTTTTCTTAAAGGCCATTTCCCCGGAAACCCAATTGTTCCGGGTGTAATTCAATGTGAAATTTTAGGACAATCTTCATGCGTTCTACTTGCAGATATAGCAGACGGAGCAACTCCGTTTTTTACAGGATTTAGCAATGTGAAATTCAAAGGGCAAGTTAAACCGGGTGATACACTTGAAACTGTTTGCGAGTTGACACGCTCAAGAGGTGTGTTCCACTTCGCACAGGGAAAAGGCTATGTTAACGGAAAACTTTGCATCAGCGCTGAATTTTCCTTTGCACTTATAAAATAACGGGGGACGCAATCTATGTTTGATAAAATATTAATCGCTAATCGTGGTGAAATTGCCATAAGGGTTATTCGAGCTTGCAAAGAAATGGGTATTAAAACAGTGGCAGTCTACTCGCAAGCTGACGTGGACAGTCTTCATGTCGCAATGGCGGATGAGGCAGTTTGTATCGGCCCTGCAAGTGCAAGTGAAAGCTACCTTGACCAAAATAAAATCATAACTACTGCGCTTTTGTACAAAGCTCAAGCAATTCACCCTGGTTACGGCTTTTTGGCAGAAAATCAAGGATTTGCAAGACTTTGTAAAGAAAATAAAATTGTATTTATTGGACCCGATGCAGATATCATTTCCAGAATGGGCGACAAAGATGCTGCTAGAAAATTGATGAAAGACAGTGGAGTTCCAATAATTCCCGGAACGGACATATTAAAAGACGAAACTGAAGCTAAAGAAAAAGCTGCTCAAATTGGGTATCCAATTATGCTAAAAGCAAGCGCTGGCGGAGGCGGAAAGGGAATTCGTCTTGTAACTAGTGAAAACGAAATAGAAAATGCGTTCATCACTGCTTCAAACGAGGCTCAAAAAGCTTTCGGGGACGGCAGAATGTACATGGAAAAATATTTGTTCCCTGCAAAACACATTGAGGTGCAATTATTGTGCGACGAGCATGGAAATGTTGTGTGTTTGGGAGAGCGTGAGTGTTCAATTCAAAAAAACAATCAAAAGTTAATTGAAGAAAGTCCGTCTCCTTTTGTTTCAAAAGAAACAAGAGAAAAGTTAATGGCTGCTGCAACTCAGGCTGCAAAAGCAGTTAACTATGTGAATGCAGGCACAATAGAATTTTTGATGGACAAAGACCAAAACTTCTACTTCATGGAAATGAATACCAGATTACAAGTTGAGCATCCTGTTTCTGAATTGGTTTCAGGGCACGATATAGTTAAATGGCAAATTAGAATTGCAGCTGGTGTTCCGTTGAATTTCAATCAAAGCGACCTTAGAATAAGGGGTTCTGCGATTGAGTGCAGAATTAATGCAACTGCTGTGGGCAGTGTTAATTTCCTTCATGTTCCGTCAGGTCCATGGGTGAGATTTGACAGTTTCTTATATCAAGGATATGATATTCCACCATTTTATGACTCGATGCTGGGCAAATTAATAGTATTCTCCTCGAACAGAGAAGAGGCAATTAGAAAAATGCAGTCTGCACTTTGCGAGCTTGTGATAGACGGCGCACCGAATAATATCGAGAGCCAAATTGAAATTATCAGAGAAAAAGACTTCCAAAACGGGGATTATTACACAGACTTTATGAAAAGATTTAGTTAAGAAAGATGGAGCTGGACTATGGCAATGAATCTTATGGGATTGTTTAAATCCCCACAAAATGAACTTGAACCGGGCGGGCGTATCGCTACTTCAAAGGAAGAGCCTACCGAAATTTCAAAATCTTGTCCCGAGTGCAAAAGAGAAACGCCTCTTAGCGACCTTTGGGAAAATTTGAGTGTATGCTCATGTGGTTATCATTTCAGAATGAATGCACGACAAAGAATTGCTTATATTACCGATGAATTTTGCGAAATTATGGGTGATATGAAAAGCGAAAATAAACTTGACTTTCCAAGCTATGACAAAAAACTTGAACTAGCAAAGGCGACCAGTCGTGAAAACGAGGGTGTTGTGTGCGGAAGTGCAAAAATCGGTGAAGAAGAAACGATGATGTTTGTTATGGAGCCTGATTTTATGATGGGTTCTATGGGAACTGTTGTTGGAGAAAAAATTACAAAAGTTTTTGAAATTGCTTGCGAGAAAAATTTGCCTGTAATCGGTTTCACTGTTTCGGGTGGAGCGAGAATGCAAGAGGGAATTCTTTCGCTTATGCAAATGGCAAAAACAAGTGCAGCAGTAAGAAAACATAGTGATATAGGTGGCTTGTTCATCGTGATGCTAACAGACCCAACAACAGGTGGTGTTACCGCAAGTTTTGCAATGGAGGGCGATATTATCATTGCCGAGCCAGCAGCAACAGTGGGTTTTGCAGGCAGACGAGTTATTGAGCAAACTATCAGAAAAAAACTGCCAACAGAATTCCAAAAGGCTGAATTTTTGTTGGAGCATGGTTTTTGCGACAAAATTCTGCCAAGAATTAAACACAAGAAATATTTAACTAAAATTTTGCAAATGCACAAGGGGGATTGATTATGCCTACAGCTTACGAGAGAGTGCAAACTGCGCGTGGCAAACATCGCCCAACCGGTTTGAATTACATTCAAAATTTGTTTACTGACTTTATAGAATTTCATGGAGACCGACGTTTTGGCGACGATAAAGCCATTGTTGGTGGAATTGCAAAACTGGAAAATACAACTTGTACAGTTATTGCCATTGAAAAAGGCAGTGACACAAAAGAGAGAGTTAAAAGAAACTTCGGAATGCCATATCCCGAGGGCTACAGAAAAGCGCTTAGATTGATGAAGCAAGCAGAAAAATTCAAAAGACCTATCATCACTTTTATCGACACTTCGGGTGCCTTTTGTGGCATTGGTGCAGAGGAAAGAGGTCAAGGACTTGCGATTGCTGAAAATCTTGTAGAGATGATGGGTTTATCAGTTCCAATCATTGCAGTGTTGATTGGCGAAGGCGGTTCTGGTGGAGCTTTAGCTCTGGCAGTTGCTGACAGAGTTTGGATTATGGAAAATGCTGTTTACTCGGTGGTGTCCCCTGAGGGATGCGCAAGCATTTTGTGGAAAGATTCAAAAAAAGCTGATGAAGCCGCACAAGTTTTAAAGCTAACTTCTGATGATATGTTAAATCTTGGGGTGGTGGAGAAAATCATTAAAGAAGAGAAAGACTTTTCTAGCGTTTTTACCAATTTAAAGGCAGATTTAATTCAAGAGTTAATTGATTTAAAGGGACTTGAGATTTCAGAACTACTACAGTGCAGATATGAACGATTTAGAAAGTTTTAGTTGAAATGATTTGTTAATATTACACAGACAAAACTTTTAATTTTTATTCATATCATTGTAACAACTGAAGTTGATATATGGTTTATAATGTAAGTGTGCTAAAGAGAAGAACCGCAACTTTTCTAGGTACATGTTCTACCCTCCTCAATATATACCCCCTCATGAAAGCAGAACTTAACCGCATAAGTTCTGCTTTCACTATTTTTTTGTCCAAAAACAAAATTATAGATATTCAAGTAAAATGCAATATAAGGAAATAAATTAAAAATTTTAAAAATGTCACTTGACAAACAGATATGAATGTGATATTATTTTGATATCAAATAGAAACTAAATAAACAGCAGACACATTTGCTGTGAAACTGCACAAGCAACGACTTGAACTTGAAGAAAGAAGGAGTACTATTATGAACGAAAAAATATTAAACCCCAAAAAAGGAATGCCATTATTGATTGTCTTTATCTTGTTGTACATCGCTTCGATAGTAGGATTGATTTTTGGAATAGTGGAAACTGTAAAAGTATATGAAACTTCTGCAGGCAACATGCCTTTGGGAATCACACTTATTATTGCCTCGGGACTATGGTTATTATTTGGATTTATTTTTCTTATCGGATTAAAGATTGTAAAACCTCAGGAAGCTGTAGTATTAACCCTTTTCGGAAAATATGTTGGAACGATTAAAACAGAGGGGTTTTACTATGTAAATCCATTTGTATCAGCTGTAAATCCAGCTGCAAAAACCAAACTTAATCAAAGTGGAGATGTAGCAGCGAAACCTCAAGTGACATCAATTGCAGGGCTTAACCAAGTAAGTTTAGAAATTGGTGGGAACAAACCAATTTCTCTAAAAGCGATGACTTTAAACAACAACAAGCAAAAAATCAACGATTGCTTGGGAAACCCTGTTCAAATAGGAATTGCGGTTATCTGGCAAGTTAAAGATACAGCAAAAGCAGTGTTCAATGTTGATAACTACAAAGAGTTCCTATCTCTTCAGTGCGACGCTGCACTTAGAAACATTGTTAGACTATATCCATATGACGTTGCGCAAAATGTCGATACTACAGGCGATGGAACACCTGATGACGGTTCGCTTAGAGGTTCTAGTGAAATCGTAGCACAAAAAATTAAGGAAGAAATTCAAAACAAGGTAGAAATTGCAGGACTAGAAATAGTTGATGCAAGAATTACTTATCTTGCATATGCACAAGAAATAGCGGCTGTAATGCTCCAACGCCAACAGGCATCTGCGATTATTGATGCAAGAAAAATGATTGTTGACGGAGCCGTTGGAATGGTTGACATGGCGCTGAAAAAACTGTCAGAGGGAAATGTTGTTGAACTTGACGACGAGAGAAAGGCGGCTATGGTATCCAACTTGTTGGTAGTTCTCTGTGGTAACAAGGACTCGCAACCTGTAGTTAATACAGGAAACTTGTACTAGTATGGCTACAAGCAAAAAGAAACAGCTTCCGCTTAGATTATCTGAAAAACTGTTTAATGAGATAGCCGCATGGGCAGAGGACGATTTTCGCTCGGTCAACGGACAAATTGAATTTTTGTTGACCGAGTGCGTGAAGCAAAGAAAAAAGAATGGTAAGCATGTTCCAAAAGATTTTGAAAGCGAAAAAGATGAGCAGGGATAATATCTTAGGCGAGTGACATTAAGAGAGTTGAGGTGTATTGTGAAGAAAAATATATTATTGATGTTTCTGATTGCTCTTATGCTTACTTTTGTTGGATGTGAGCAAAAAACTCAGACAGCAGAGACACAGCCAATAAGTGACGATGTCTTAGTATTGGCACAAAGTTTAGTTGACGATATGTTAGAAGGTGATTTTAAGAGTACTTCTGATATTTTCGGCGAAGAGGTTAAAAAGCAATTAGATGAAAATACTTTGAAAGAAGCATGGGACTCTACAGTGTCGAGTTTAGGCGAGTTTGTAGCCATTCACAGCGTTAGCGGAGTTAAGCAAGATGGAAATAGTATCGCTTTGATTGTCGCAGAATATGAAAATAATGGGCTTAAAATAACACTTACTTTCAGTGATGAAATGGAAATAGTAGGAATATTTTTCTCCTATGAGACAATTGAAAAAGACCCTGTTTCAAATGATTTGTTTGAGGAACTAACAATTGAAATTGGCGAGGAAAATCCATTACAAGGAGTTTTGACTATTCCTAAAACTGAGGACAAACCTCCTGTAGTAATAATGGTTAGCGGCTCTGGCGCACAAGACATGGATTCGGCGATTTATCACAACAAGCCGTTTGAGGACATAGCAGAGGGACTTGCAGAACTGGGGATTGCCTCTTTGCGATATGACGACAGATATTTCACCTACCCTGAAATGGCTACAGAGTTGGGAGTAGACATCAATTTTGAAGATGAAATACTAAATGATGTTTCCCAAGCAATTGAATTAATTAATTCGCACGAATTAGTAGATAACTCAAAAATCTACGTTATGGGACATTCTCTTGGTGGGATGTTAACACCAGCAATTGCTCACCAAAATGATAGTGTCACAGGAATTATTTCTGTTGCTGGTTCGCTTAGGCCTTTGTATGAGATTTCTTATGATCAAAACATGGCAATAGACTTGACACAATTTGATGATGATACAAAAAAAGTGGTTGAAGAACAATTGGAGCAAGTGGAAATTGATATCGAAATTCTGCGTGGTGATTTAAGTGATATTCCAAACTCGCAAGTGCTAATGGGCTTGCCTGCGGGATATCAAAAATCTGCAAAAGAATTCGCTGGAGAAAACTTTATCGACGAGGTGCAGATTCCCATATTGGTGTTGCAAGGAGAAGAGGATTTTCAAATCATTTCAGAAGTTGATTTTGTATTGTGGCAAGAGACTTTGGCTGGCAGAGAAAATGCAACTACAATTCTTTATCCGAATTTAAATCATTTGATGATGACCTCAAACGGTAAAAGTGATTTAAGCGAATATGAGATAAAGGGAAATGTGAGCCAAGAAGTTATTGACGATATAGCAGAATTTGTGCTAGAATAAAATAAACAAAAAAGTTGCAAGACTGACTTTTTGTCGGTGTTGCAACTTTTTTTGAAATGATGATTTGCAAAAGGAGTGGGTATTCATATGACAACGATATATTTTATCAGACATGCACAGTCTGATTCTCATATAAAACAGGACGATATAAGACCTTTGACAGAAAAGGGATTAAAAGACAGAGAGCTTGTGACAGGGTTTTTGAGTGATAAAAACATTCAAGTAGCACTTTCCAGTCCATATAAAAGAGCGGTCGACACAATTTCTGATTTCACCGAGAAAAATAACTTAACAATTCAAACTATAAACGGTTTTCGCGAAAGAAAGGTAGACAATGCTTGGATTGAAGATTTTTGGGGCTATGTAGAAAGGCAGTGGCGAGACTTTGACTATAAGTTCTCTGACGGTGAATGTCTCAATGAAGTTCGTGAGAGAAACATTAATGCTCTTGAAAAAGTTTTAGATGAGCATAGCGGAAAAAACATCGTCATTGGAACTCATGGTTCTGCATTGTCGCAGATAATTCATCATTATGACAACAGGTATTCCCACGCAGATTTTATGAAAATGGTGAATATTATGCCGTGGGTGGTGAAGATGGATTTTGTGGGAAGAGAATGTGTTTTGATGACAAAAATCGACTTATATAATCTTGGTGAAACCGAAAAAAATATTGAAGTAAATGTGTTTAACGAAGGCTCGTTTGAATCTTATCGCTATGTAGTTATTTTCGCAAGCTATCAAGGGAAAATGCTTTATTGCAGAAATAAAAATTTACAGGTGTACGAAACTGCAGGAGGGAAAATTGAAGACGGGGAAACTCCTCTTGAAGCTGCAAAACGTGAGTTATTTGAAGAAACAGGGGCGACAGATTTTTCAATTATCCCGATACTTGATTATAAAGCGCAAAGCGACATGGGGTTTGCCGTTGGAAAAATATTTTTCGCAGAAATAAATGAATTGGGAGAAATACCAGAAGAATTCGAGATGGAAGAGGTAAAGCTTTTTGACACCATACCGGATAAAATGAGATTTCCCCAAATTTTGCCAGTTTTGTACGAAAAGTTTCAGGTGTGGCGAGTAATGCAAAATTCCAAAGGAGAACTATGGGATGTGTATGATGAAAACAGAAATTTAACTGGAAGAGTTCATAGAAGAGGAACTTTCTTAGCCCCAAATGACTATCATTTAGTCGTACAAGTGTGGATTAGAAACAGTGAGGGGAAGTTTTTAGTGTCTCAGCGCTGTGAGAAAAAAGGATTTCCTTTTGTTTGGGAGACTACAGGTGGCTCTGCGCTTACAGGCGACGACAGTTTGTCGGCTGCTTTAAGAGAGGTAAAAGAAGAACTTGGGGTCGATTTATTACCTGAAAACGGAAAGTGTATTTATTCATTTATCAGAGGAGACAGCATTTTAGATGTCTGGTTTTTCAACCAAGATATAGATTTAAGTGAAGTTGTACTGGATGAAAACGAAACAATGGACGCAAAATACATGACTTCTTCAGAAATTATGGATATGATTTCAAAAGAAAAATTTTTTCAATACAGCTATGTTGATGAGTTTTTTGACAGTTTTAAGAAATAGAAGAAATTGCTGTATATTAAGTTATAATAGAAAAAAGCCTGCCGAATTAATAAACTCGGCAGGCTTTAACTCATTGTTTAAATTTTAGGTCTATCTTCAAAGAAAGTGTATTTGTTGTCGTTTGGAATAGCTCTGTATGCTGGTCTAATTATTCTTCCACCTGTTGTCATCTCTTCTAATCTGTGTGCGCACCACCCTGAAATTCTGGAAACTGCAAACAATGGAGTGAAAATTTCTTCAGGTAGCCCTAACATTTGATAAATAAGCCCTGAATAGAAATCCACGTTTGCACAGATGACTTTTTCTTTTCCTGTAACATTTTTGAAGACGTTTGGAGATAATTCTTCAATTTTTTCATATAATCTTAGTTCGTCATCAAAACCCTTTTTGACAGCTAGATCTCTTGCATATTTTTTTAGGATTAGCGCCCTTGGGTCCGACAAAGTATAGATAGCATGGCCCATTCCGTAAATCAATCCGCTCTTGTCGCCACCTTCTTTCGTGACGATTTTTTCAAGACAACTAGCCACTTCATCATCATCTTCCCAGTTTTCAACGTCCTCCATGATGTAGCTCATCATTTCACGAACCTTAAAGTTAGCTCCACCATGCTTATACCCTTTAAGAGAGCCAATAGCAGCACTCATAGTCGAGTAGATATCGGTGTCAGCAGAGGATAAAACTCTTGAAGTGAATGTGGAGTTGTTACCACCACCGTGTTCAGCGTGAAGAGCCAAGCACAAGTCGAGAAGTCTAACTTCCTCTTCGGTAAATCCGTCGTTTCCATGTACAGAACGCATGAGCGCTCTTGCAGTAGTATCGGTTTCATTTATAGGGTGAAACACCATGGAGTTGCCGTCGAAATGACGTCTTTTAACTTGATATGCATAGCTTAAAATATTAGGTAAACGTGCAATTAATGAAAGGCTTTGTCTGATGTTATTCTCGAGGCTTAAATTTTCTGCGTCGTCATCAAAGGAATATAAACTCAAAACGCCCCTCGATAATTGAACCATAATATCTTTACAAGGTCTTTTCATCAATACATCTTCAACAAAATAATCAGGTAATTTTCTGCTCGCACCAAGTATTTCGTGGATTAGCTCGTATTCCCTGTGATTAGGAAGATGTCCGAAAAGTAGTAACCAAACAGTTTCTTCAAATGCAGAGGTTCCGCTTTTAATGCTACCCTCTATTATATCGTTAATGCTAATTCCGCGATATATTAATTTTCCGTGATCAGGTAGCTTGTCACCATCTTCAACCATGTAACCATGAACACGGCAAATTTTAGTTAATCCGGCAGTGACACCTGTTCCATCATCATTACGTAAACCTCTTTTTACGCCATACTTTGAATACTCATCTCTTGAAAACTTATTGTCCTTTATGTAGGCTTCTGACAATTGTTGAATTCTTACGCTCTCGGGTCTTTCAGCAGGTAATCTTTTCATTTTCGTTCTCTCCTTCTCGTTCATATTATTTATAGAAAATTTCGATATTGTAGAAATATATCAAAATTGTTTCTCATATATATTTATTGTATACATATTTAATTTTATTACAAAAAGACATTATTGTCAATGATTTTGCAATTCTTTTTTATTATACTTGCAAATTTTACTTATATTTAACAGAATTTTAATAAAATCTACCTGAAAAATGAATTAATAAGATATAATTAATTCTTAAAACGCTACTTTTGGTATAGACGCAACCATTGGCAAATTCGAACCACCTCCAAAATGATTATTTCATGGGGGTTCACAGTATATTTTAAAGAAAGGGGAAGTCACGCATTGAAAACTGAGAGTTATATCCAGTTTTTCCATGTAAAAATGACTAGGTTGAAGCTATGAATAAACACATACTAAATTTTACAGTTGCATTTGTGGTGATAATCTATCTTGCAACAACACTCATTCCATTAGCCCATCACTATATAATTGATAGTCCTGAAAATAATTTTGGAACAGAGGTATTTAACCCTTTCCAAATAAACGGACCAACTGAAACAGAAATAGACAAGGATATTTTTCTGCTTCATGATTTGGCAAACGGAGAAATAATCAGTGTTCCTGAAAAAGAATTCCTTATTGGAGTGCTTGCGAGCGAAATGGAAGAGGACATACATGAAGAAGCTCTTAAAGCTATGGTAGTCGCTTCGTATTCATACTACTCGTTTCTAAGAGAGGAAAACAAAACTGCGAACTATCACATTAGTTTTAACTCGGTGGACAACAGTGTATATATGAAAAATCAAAACATGAAAATTGTTTGGGGTGAAAATTATGAACAAAATTATACCCACTATGAAAATGTAGTAGAGAGTGTATACGGACAAGTGGTAGAGTACGAGGGGGAAATTGCTTGTACTGCGTTTTTTACTTCTTCAAACGGAACAACAGAAAGTGCTATTGAGGTTTGGGGAGAGGATATACCTTATCTGTTAGCTGTTGCTAGTCCATATGATAATTTTAGTGGCGGAATAGAAAGTACATATACATTTACTCCTGAAAAAGTTCAAGAATTAATGCTGAAAAATTGGAGCACTGCAAAATTCGACTTTGATTTACCATATGAAAAATGGTTTAGTAATATAGAATACACATTAGGTGCAACAGTCAAATCGCTGAATGTGTGCGGATTTGGAATTACTGGAGAAGAGTTCAGAAGGGTTTTTGAACTTTCTAGCCCAAGTTTTGATGTTTCATATGATGGTGACAAGTTCAAAGTGCGTAGCAAAGGACAGGGTGGTCTTGTTGGCATGAGTAAAACAGGAGCAGCTTACATGGCTTCAGAGGGTGCAGATTATAAAGAAATATTAAATTGGTATTATGCGGAAATAGAAATAACTCAACTAGAAAATTGACTTGAAGGCTATCCAGACCGATATAATCAAATATAACAGCTTTGAAATGCATGAATAATACAAACAACTGCTGATTGACTTCCTTCGACTATACATAAGGAGCATTCAGCAGTATATTTAATGGGGTTAATGCAATTTTGGAAACAATTCTATCACTTAATGAAATTAGTATAGTCCTTAAATGGTAAAGGTTTTGAAAAAACATAACCTTGAATATAGTCGCAATCGCAACTTATTAAGAAATCTTTTGTTTCATCATCTTCGACACCCTCCATTACAACTTCTATATCTTTACCCAGTGCCTTAATTGCTACTAAAAATTTCTTTAAAAAATCTCTTCTTTCGTCATCTGCTGTTGAACTGGTGACCAAGCTACGATCAAATTTAATTATTCTGATTGGAACGTTAAAGAACATACTAAAATTAGAATATTCAACTCCAAAATCATCTAATTCAAACACAAAACCACGAGAAATAAACTCATTCATTATTACTAAAGTGGCGTCAATGTCTTTTGCAAAAGTCCTCTCAGTCAACTCGATTTTTATCATATTCGGGTTTAGATTGTGCTTGGTGACGATGTTATAAACATCGTCGACCGCACCGCTTTTCATGAACATGATATATGGGAAATTAACCGAGATTGAGTGGGTTTTGAGGAGGCTTCCATATAAATCAATCAGTTTTTTATAATCTGCACACACAAGCTCTAGCATTGTCATGGTAATTTTAACAATTAAACCGGTATCCTCTGCAATTGGAATAAACTCAGCAGGAGAAATGAATTCGCCTTGGTTGCTTTTAAATCTAATCAGTGCTTCTGCCATTGTAAAATCATTTTCTGAACTGGAAAAAATTGGTTGGTAATGAGCCTCAAAACCATCAGTCTCTAGTGCGTGTTTAATTCTCTCAATGATATAGTTTCTGCGTTTCATCTGATGACAAACACTGTTGTCAAAGAAGAAATTCTGGCTGCTAGTTTCTTTTTTTATTATAGATAATGAATAGTCAACAGCGGAAATAATCTCTTCTGTTTTTGTTCCAAATTCAGGAAAATCTACTCTTACATACACAAAATCGAGTGAAATTGTGATGTCGTTTACGATGAATGGCTCGCTGAAACTTTTGCAAATACTATGTATTTTTTCAATGTTTTTATTTTGAAATTCAGGAAAAAACACTGCGAATTCATCTCCTGAATATCTAAATATTCGCCTGTGTAAATGGGATTCTCTGAGTTTTAGCGCAATGTTTTCAAGCAAAGCGTCACCGAATTTCAATCCATTGCGCTCGTTAATTCCTTTGAAATTTCTGATGCTAAACACGAAGAGTGTGTAAGGGGTGTTGCTATTACACAATTTGGTCATTTGCCCTGTGAGCGTCGACCTGTTGTAAAGCTCTGTCAATGAATCGGTGCTGTGTGAAACATTTTGAATGTAAAACTGAATAATCAGAACCCCTACAACGCTTGCAAGTCCCGAGAGTTGCACAGGTGGAAAAATTAGCTGTGTACAGAAAATTAAACTTGCTACTAGCAGGTTCAAGCAAATAATTAAAAGAGCATTTTTTTGAGGACGCTTAAAATTCTTTATTGTGAATAATATGACCAACAAGAAATAAAGCAAGGCGATAACATAGGTTATTCTGAAGAAATCTCCGCGCACATAGCCTTCGGTTGGGGAGATTGTGAAAATTAATCTATGGAAAGGATTTGTTACAACAAATAAGCAGTATATCAGATAGGGGAGCCATGCCCATGCGTAATTTTTTATCAATGAAATTTTGTGTGTTTTATGATAAATTAATGTAATGCCATAAAACAAGGCGATGGGAGCAGCGACAGGCGAGGTTAGGAAATAAAGATATTTTAACAAGTCAACTACCCAAATTGGAAAATTCATATAAAAATCAGCTGTGATAAGGGAGCCAATTGAAATAATGATAGATATAAATGTTGCCAGTTGCATCCATTTTAATGCGCTATATCTTGTTGTGCCTTTTCTTTCATCCATCATGAAACTGACCATAGCTACACATAATATAACTAATGAAGCATATTCAGCGGCTAAATTATAATAAGCCATACAATTTACCTCCCTTTTGTTAGACTGACCGTTATAATCTAAGCCCGCACCACAAGAGTATATTTCGCCATTATACTGCGTTATTCTTTTAGTAAAACAAGTTTGTATAATATCGGTCAGGCTAGTATATAGTTCTACTATAACAAAATCTAGTGTGAAAGTCAACAGATTGACAAAAATACTAGAAAATGTTCGAAATATTTCTCAATAATGAACAATTTAGAGAGCTGTAAAATATTGGAGTTAGTCAAATGCTAAGCGTGGTAAGGGAGTTATTTCAGTGTTATTTTATATTTTTAACAATCAAACTAAAATAAACAATGTGGAATACCCACACGAAAAACAGAGTTATCTGACCGATTGGGACAGAGTGCATCATAACAAAGCCAATAGTCATTAAGATTGTAACAGTAATCATGATTTTAATCTTGGTTTTAGTGGTCATTCCCTGACCTCGTACGTAACTTTCCAAATTGTTTTTATATAGTTTTGTATTCTTAAACCAATTGTCTAGTTTTTCACTACTTCTGCTAAACCCAAAAGCTGCCAAAAGCAAAAATGGAAAAGCAGGAAGCAAAGGAACTACTGCACCAACTGCCCCTAGTCCTAAACCTACACAACCGATGCATAGGTAAATAATTTTCTTAATCTTCATAATAGTTAGCTCCCTTTTTTGGATGAAATTAAATGCTTTGTTGCGATTATCGGATGATAAAATATCATTTTCGGACCCGAAAACTTCATAACTTTTCGTATTTGCTCTTTCATTTCAGGTTTATAACAATGAACTTTGCAGTTTGAACAAAAACTTTTTGTTTCCTTAAATGGGCATTTTTCTGCTTTTGTGTTTGCGTAAATTAATAAATTTTGACATTCTTTGCAAAGGCTCTTGCTTTTGTGCATTTTTTTGCAATATATTTCTATCATTATTTTAACTATTTGTTTTTCTTTTTGTAATTTCAGCATTGAATGTTGCCTCGCAGTAAATTTGTTGTTAGATAAAACTAACTATACCACATTTTTGATTAAAATTCAAGCGTGAATATGTTAATCTATTATTTCGTCCCATAAAATAAATCGCCTATTGTTTGAAGTGATTTATACGAACAAACAATAGGCGAATATAAAGAAAAGTTATTTACACCAGTTTTGGTGTGTTGTAGTAATTGTACCGGAGCTGTTTACTGCTTCGTCCATACACAAATACAAATATGTGTCTTGCAATGCATCCTCAAGCGGATAAATTTCATCACCGCCGTTTGAATATTTTCCCATGCCCTCCATGATTGAAGCGATTGCAATTTCATCGTCTGTCAGCCTTGCGCCCTCATATGGATTTGTATAAATGAATTTGCCGTCTAGCATCAAACCCCTGTGGGAATAGCCGTCGAGATTAGAAAAATGACCCAAATCGTTTCTGACTATTTTAGATGGAACAGGAAAATTACCTTCGTCCAACGAGGTAACATCAAAATCAACAAGCTCGCCTCTATCACCTTGAATTTGCAAATGTCTTGTTCGCAAATAGTTGTGATATTGTTCCCCACTGAAATTATAGAAAGCTATTTTTCCGCTTTCAAATTCAAAAACTGCTCTTCTGTGCTTTGCGACATTAATTTCTCCGTCAAAAATAATATGGTCTCTGGTGCAAGTTTTGGTAACAGGGAAACTGTAGTCTTTGCCATAGATTTTGCAATTCTCAAAACCAACGCCAAGATATTTTCTAATCATACTGATTGCATGGTAGTCGTGAATCATAGAAATATCAACGTTTGAAACGTTTCCAAATTTGCCATCATTTACAAGTTTTAGAACTCCGTTGTGATATGGCTGGCAAAAATATTGTTCTAGAACTTGTGCTTTTGCATTGTATTTCAGTTTTAAGTCATAGATTTTTTTCAAGTCTTCCACGCCGTCGCCCGGAGGAGTTTCGCAAAGAACAGGTACTGAAAGTTTGAAGGCTTCTTCGCAAGCTTCAACCGCAGCAGACCTTGAAATTGCGATAATTACAAAATCAAAACCTTGCTTAAAAAACTCGTCCTTGCATGTAAATGCCAAGCCTTTATGAGTTTTTTCAAAAATTTCTGCCTTTTCTGAATTCCTAAAATACATTCCTGAAAATTCAAAAATCTCGGGTAATTCTTCCATAACTTTCAAAAAAGCCTTTGTTCTCCAACCGTTTCCTATAATGCCAACTTTATATGCCATGTCAAGTGCCTCCTAAAATTTTTTGTCCTTGCAACTTTCATTAACAAATTTTACATACACATCTGTTAAGATTTGTAGCTAGTAACACCATAATATCACAGTGGAATAATAGTGTCAACTAAATAGTTTTTGTAAGTATAGGTGTTCGCTAATACGCATGAATTTCAAAGGAAAGAAAGCTGATTTACAATAACACTTTTGCGTGGCTTATTGGTGATAATAGCGTTTTCGTCCGGTTCGCCAAACAAAACTGGAGATTTTGGATTATGGGAGCGATAGTTCTTTAAAGCAGATTGCTCACTTCTTAAAGCGTAGCAATAAGAGCAACCATTCAAACAGCAGTTATAAGTTCCTATCTCAAAACTCTCGACACATAAACATTCTTTTCTTTGATTTTTATCACGTGGTGAGTCGATTTTCATGCCTAAAATCTCTTCAATCAAACCTTTGTCAATGCAAGAGGACTTATTAATTCCGAATTGTGTCAACGAGATTTCTTCAGAACAAGTGTATAAGTCAAGGCTATTTTTTTTCGCTGACTTTGCAAAAGAAGTGCATAATTTGTGAATATTTTCCTCTCGCATGGTGTAATTTGATTGCAGTATGAGTTTGCTAGAGCTGTTTTTGTAGCTGTCGACAAAACTGATTATACATCGGCTTGTGTAAGGGGCAAGTTTTTCAGACATTTCAGAAAATTTCTCATCATGATATTGCACGGTGTATTGCTCGTCGATGATAACAGGGTCATATCGCCAAATGACTCTGTTTTTGCCCAGCCTTTTGCTGAGTTTAATAAAAGTGTCAATCAGCAGTTCTTTGTCGGGTAGGTTTTTTTCCGTCTCTTTTCCGTAAGGAGTTAGGGTGAACTGGAAATAATAGTTGTAGCCCATTTTATCAATCTCGTCAAGATAGTCCATAAAAGGAATAGGATTTTTCGTCCAAAAGACAATCATGTCAACGTCAGCAACAGTCAAAAAAACTTTGGAATAACGTGATGGATTATATGGATTTTGAACCAAAACATATCCTCGCTTAAGCGCGTTTAGAAACCATTCACCATAGTAAGAGGGGATGTCGGTCCTTCTGCTGGCACTGATTATCATTGATTTCACCTCGCTTTTTAAGATATGGCAAGCTATATAGTCCGAACTGGTTGAATAATATCTGTCAGGCTAAGTGGCTAAATCTGCACAGAATATAAGTTTTTAGCAGGATAATAATCACCATAAAAAAAGGAACAGTGCTGATAAACCGAAAGTAGACAGAGATTTCTAACTCATTCGGAATTGTCAATACCATTCCTTTAATTGTATTTATTCTGTGATATTGCTCCGACAACCTTTTGACTGCTTTTTAATTGGTGGAGCAAAATACATAGTGTTAGAGTGTGAGAAGGTGAAACTAGAATTTGCCGCTTGTTCCACCACCGGTGCTTCGGCTTCCGCCGCCGCCACCGCCGCCACTGCTTTTTTCAATTTTTGTTTTTGTAACAGTGCTATAAAGGAAAATATCTCTGCTTTGGTCAAGTCTGAAATTGGACAAATAATCACCAGCAGACCCTTTTGGAACAGCAGTGTTGAGTTGGCTTTTAAGGATAAACACAGTTATTAATGCAATAACAACAGCAATTACAAATGCAATGAGTATATAAGTTACTATTGAAATAGGCTCAGAACCGTATGCATATCCAGTGTCGTAATAATGATTGATTTTCGCTTCAGCTTGGGTTAAAAACTCGTTAAATCCATGGTAATAATTTTCGGCGGATATATAACTGATGAAATGATCAACAGCGTTATTGCTAGCATATTCTGTGAAAATATCGAATGCAATGCCTTGTGTAGCGATGGCATAGTCTCTTTCTTCAAAACTAAGTAAAAAGACCACGCTATCATCTGCGTAACCGTATTCACTCAAAAAAGCCTCGCCAAAACTAATCGGTGTATAACCCCCTAAGCTGTAAACAGTTAGGATTACAATGTCAATGCCCAACTCTTCAGACAATTCATTTGCGCGAGCGTCTAACAGTGCTTCTTCTTGATCTGTTAGAACATCATAATCGTCGAAAACTTTTATGGGTGACGCAAATGTATTCAAACTAAAAAATGATGTTAAAAGAATTGTGATAAGTAACATAGTAGATAAAGAAATTAATTTTTTCATATACTCAATCCCCCAATAACAACATCAAAATTGGAATTAGGATAGCTGTAAGAGCAACCGAAATTCCTGCAAAATATAACCAAAACTTTTTCCAATCAATTGGAAGTTCGCCGACGAATTTACCGCTTTGTCCGTTCATGGCAAAAGTATAGATTTTATCTTGGTATTTTGAGTTTAAAATCCACATTGGAAGCATGGCATATTTTACCGTTCCGTGTTTAAAATTAATGTTGGATTGACTAACTATAACCGAACTGTAACCATCTGCTGTGTTTCTGAATGCATTCTCTGTGCTGGTTTTAATTCTCTCGTTGGCTCTTGGGATACAATCCTGCGCAGAAACATCGTATTTATCGGCTAGATATCCAGTTAAATATGCTGTTTGGAAAGGTTGAGTCATGTTATAATCAAAAGGCTCAATCGCTTCTGAGTATCTGTTTTCAATTTTACTTGAACCGTCTACAGGGATTTTGGTAAAACCAACTTCACCACTTCTAACCAGTGAATAGTGGCTGGTTTTTGTGTATCTATAACTTCCTGTGCTCCATGATTTTACCTTAGTAGCTTTAAACTTAATGTGAGCATCTGCGTCACAGTCAAAAAGCCAGTAAGGAACATAAAGTCCTGTGATGTCTTTAATTCTGTTTTCATCCTTGAAAGAAGAAGGCAAAAGCAACTTGCCTTTAAGGAATTTTCTTAACTGCTCTTTTGCATATTCTTGGTCAAATTTGAATGGTATAACGTAATCTGGTTTTACCATTCCAGAGAATTTAATCGGAATAATAACAGGGTTTGAACAATAAGGGCAAAAAGTTGCTCCTCTTGTGTCGTCTGCGATTATTTCCCCTCCGCAAGATTGGCATGAATAAGCGCTTACACCGTCTTCGTTAGTCCATTCATCGTCTCCACCATCTCCGGTGTGCGTCTCCCATGCCATGTTTTCTTCAACTGCGTTAGCACTCTCATCGCTATCTTCTTGAATAGCTTGAATGTCAAATTCTGTGTCGCAGTAAGGACAATTCATTTTTTGTGAAGCGGAATCAAAATTAATTGCTCCTCCACAATTCGGACACTTATTTGTTTGTATCTGCGCCATTTACTCATCTCCTATGTATAATTGTTCTTAATTTTCAATTATATAATCCATTCCACTAAATAGCATGGTGCTGTCATAATTAACGATTTTTTTCGCCAAAATAAACAAACGCCATAGGGGTTGTTGCATTAAGGAATTTTCTCGTCAAATTGCATAAACTGAATTAGGTGTTTTAGCCTTGCGGGTGTCCGAAAAAAATACGTTAAAACACACGGACACCCGCAAGGCTATATTGTGCAAGATTACTTTAGTACGACAGCCCCGAAAAGTATCAATTTCTTTGCTAAAGCTAAAATAATATATTAACCACGGTCGT
>CAYJBU010000013.1:0-1058 GCA_964368155.1 uncultured Eubacteriales bacterium
CTATTTCAGGCTCTTTTAAAAACGCTTCCGCCTTCGCCATTCTTAAATCAAAGTTTGAAGTATCAATATTAGCTATTGAATTATCTTGCGCTTGAGAACCCAACATTTCAAGGCTTTCTTCAAAAGATTGAACTTGTGGTTTCCTTGAAATAGAAGCCAAATTCAAAGATTCTGCAAAAGATTTAAAATCTACATTTTCTGACTTTCCAAACTCAAACGAGATTTTTTCTTTAATGTTACTTAAAGTTTTTTCAACATCAATCTGAGGTTCTGTTAGAACATTCAAGTTTTTCTGATTTGGATTTTTTTCATTTTGACCACTGACTAACATGCTGATAAATTGTTGTTGCTTTTCAACTGGCATTGCAGTTAACATAGCGCTGACTTCGTTTGTAAACTCACCAAGTTCAGAATTATCATCTTGTAACACATCTGATTCTTTCAATTCCATCATCAACTGAATCATTTGCATAAATGGGTTATTTTTAGTATCGCTTTCACCTGTAACAGATTTAAACATCTCTAATTGGGAGTCCCCAATGCTAATTTCACCAGAATTTTCAGAAAGCATCTTCGTATACATATCAAAAAAAGAAAGATTTCCATTCTGATTAGCAATAAGTCCTTGTAAAGCTATAGGGTTAATCTGCGCTTGAATGCTTGGTATTTGAGGAATATTCACCATTTGATTTGCTGTCATTATAATCACCTCCTTTCACATAACATAATATAGCAACGTGAGAACACGAAAACTAAAACTAAAAGTGAATGATAAAATTAAAATTGTAAATAAAAAATGTTCTCATATTATTAATCAATAGTAATTTATAATCATTAGAGTTAATTCTTAAGTAAAAAACTGACTAAACTTATTATAACTCAAGTTCCAAATTCTTTTGCTACAGAACTTGAGGACACATATTCAGCAATTTGGGTTTCATTAATTTTTTCTGTTTCTTTTGTATATAGGAATTTTTGTTTCTCCTCTAGCTTTTCTAATCCATTTATCTCTTTAGAAATTTCAATTACGACTTGTCTTTGCTCAATAATTTTTTTAG
>CAYJBU010000013.1:1068-28050 GCA_964368155.1 uncultured Eubacteriales bacterium
ATGTATCTGATGCTTAGCGTTATTGATTAAAAAAGTAGAAGAGTTTAACTGCCATAAATTAATTCCCTCTAATTGTAATCTTTTTAATTCAAGCTTTTTTTCAAGCCTGAATTTTTCAAGCATTCCAATTTTTTCAGAAATGATATTTTTCTCATTGTTTAAGTCTGCTAGTATACTTTTCTCTGATTTTAAGACACTATTTTTATATTCAAAAAGTTTTTGTAAAGTAAATTGAAAAGTTTTCACAATATTTACTCCTTATCATCTAACAGCTTGTTTCATATGCTCCACAGCTTCATCAAAACCAACTCTTTCATCAACCGGTTGCTTTAGGAAAGAGTTTATTCTATCCATATGATTAATAGCATTATCTAAAATGGGGTTAGTTCCACTTTTGTACGCGCCAATTGCTATTAAATCTTCATTTTCTTTATATATAGCCATCATGTTTCTCATCATGTCAGCTGCTTCTTTGTGCTCAGGTTTTGCTATTAAGTTCATTAAACGACTAACACTTCCAAGAATATCAACTGCAGGATAGTGATTTTTAGCGGCTATTGCTCTAGATAAAACAATATGCCCATCAAGAATACCACGAACTGTGTCAGAAACTGGTTCGTTTGTATCATCGCCTTCTACTAAAACAGTGTAAATTCCAGTTATCGAGCCAACTTCAAAATTTCCAGTTCTTTCAAGTAGTTTCGGCAAAGCTGAATAAATTGAAGGGGTATAACCTCTTGCAACAGGAATTTCACCAACATTTAACCCAATCTCTCTTTGTGTCATCGCGAACCTTGTGAGTGAATCCATCATTAACAACACATCTTTGCCCTGTCTTTGGAAAAATTCGGCTACAGCAGTAGCAGTTTGTGCACATTTAAGCCTCATCATCGATGATTGGTCAGAAGTAGCAACCACCAAAACAGAACGTTTTAATCCTTCGGGTCCTAAATCGTGATTTATAAATTCAACAACTTCACGACCTCTTTCACCTACGAGAGCAATAACATTAATATCTGCTTTGACATTACGAGCAATCATACCCATTAAAGTGCTTTTACCTACGCCAGAACCTGCAAAAATTCCAACTCTTTGCCCTTTTCCCAATGTTAATAAACCATCAATAGATTTAATTCCCAGTTGCATTACTTCACGTATAATTGGCCTCTTTAACGGATTAGACGATGTACCTGCAATCGAAACCGCAGTCGCATTCTTTATTGGTTCGCCATTATCAATTGGATTTCCTAAAGCATCTATTGTCCTGCCAACCAAATCGTTGCTAACCATAACTTTCAGCTTTTCACCTGTGTTAATCACAGGACAACCATAGCCGACATCATCAGTTTCTTTGTAAGGCATTAAATAAGCTTGACTTCCGGAAATTCCTACAACTTCGCATAGCAACTCTTCATTATTCTTCAAAATCACTTTGCATATTTCACCGATACTACAAATTAGCCCAGTAGCTTCAAGTGTCATTCCTTGAACTTTGCTTATCTTTCCTTCATGTGTTTTCAAGTCGGACAACAATAGAATTTGTGAGTATTTTGACGTGTCTAACATTGATGAAATTGAATTACTCAACTAATACCCACCTCATTTACTCACTACTTTCACTAAACAATCTTCTCAAATTATCAGCTTGTGCAGATATTGTCGATACAATTGTTCCCTCTTCGGTATTAACCCTGCAAGTGTCAATGCTAGCAGAAATTGGAGTCACCGTTGTGCGACCTTGCACTGTTGTTATCTCTGTCCTAATTTTATCAATAAGAACAACTAATTTTTCAGATAATTCAACATCTAACCAGGCGGTATTTTTAACACCATTGACAGTATTAATAACCAACTTTTCTAAAACTAAATCATCTTCTTCTATCTTTTTGAGTATCATTTTCTCTGCTATTTCAATAGAAAGAAACTTTAACTCCTCGGAGAACTTTGCTAAAAACTCTTTATGTGTTCTCTCTATATCTTTCAGAGTAGCATCCACTTTTTCGACACATTCGACTAGTTCGCCTTTTTTCTTAAACACTACATCGTTGACAGCTGAGTTCCTAACTTCATTAACGACTTCTTCAAGCTCAGCACTAAAATGAGTTTTAATGTCCTCTTTTGTGGGTGTAATCATCTGATACACAATTTCTTTATCTTCGTTAATTTCCTGCTCTTCTAATTCTTGTTTATCAGTCTCTTCTTCAGATTTAAATTCGAGAGGCCTAAACCCTTCGGAGCTCAAATCAATCTCTTCTTTTTGTTCTATCGGTTGCGGCTTATCAAATTCAGGAATTAATTTTTTTTCCTTCGGAGATATAATGCCTCTATTTTTTAATATACTAGGCAATTATAACATCATCCTCTCCACCTCTTGAAATAACAATTTCACCTGTTTCTTCAAGTGTTCTGATAACATTAACAATACTTTGTTGCGCCTCTTCAACATCTTTAAGGCGAACATTACGTAGATATTGAATATCCTCAAGTATAGACTCTCTCGCTCTTGAAGAAACATTATTGAGAAGAACTGCTTTAACGTCTTCATTCGACCCTTTAATTGCAATTGCAAGTTGTTGAGTGTCAACATCACGCAATACACGTTGGATTGCCATGTCATCAATCTTAACAATATCTTCAAATACGAACATAAGTTTTCTAATCTCATCTGAAAGCTCTGGGTCATTTTTGTTAAGCTCATCAAAGATAAACTTCTCTGTAGTTCTATCTGTGCTGTTCATAACGTCAGCGACATAGTTAACTCCGCCAATTTCAGTCATATCAACAGCAACAACAGCAGAGAATCTCTTCTCAAGTACAGATTCAATAATTGATACGATTTCAGGAGAAACACTGTTGACTGTAGCAATTCTTTTGATTACGTCAAATTGAATTTCCTTAGGGAGTTCAGAAATAATCTTAGAAGTTTGCTCTGCCTTTGCATATGACAACACAAATGCAATTGTCTGCGGATGCTCGTTTTGAAGCATCATCATTAAATTCTTATAGTTTGCTTTTCGAATAAACTGAAAAGCTTTAGTTTGCATAGACTTAGATATTCTATCCATGTAATTGTTAGCCAAATCAGAACCGAAAGCTTTTTCCAAAATATGCTTAGCATAAATCGGACCATCTTCGGTAATCACCTTTTGAGTGACACAAAGTCCGTAAAAATCATCAACAACTTCACGCAATTTCTCGTGGTCAATTCTATCGAGTCGGGTGATTTCCATAGAAAGCATTTCAATCTCTGAATCGGATAAATGCTTATACACTTCTGCAGCATTATCAGCATTTAACGCAACCATGATAGCAGCAGCACGACTTTTCATAGACCAATTACTTGCTTTTGAATCTTCTGCCAAAATCAATCACCTTCCTTCAACCAAGAACGAATTAAGTTTGCTGTAATTTGAGGATTATGTTTTGCAAATTTCCTAATCTCTGAAACAATTGCGTCCGATTTAAGTTCGTCCTCAGATTTTGCTGAATCAGAAAGTTGTTTTTTATACAGTTCAATTTCTTCGGCAATTCTTTGTTTTTCTCTTTCCTCTTCAAGCAATTTGTCTTGTTCTAATTTTAGTTGTTTCTTGTGTCTTAATTTCATAATCACAAAGAAAGCAATAACTAACACTACTAATACGCCTGCAATTAGATATATCCACCAAGGTAGGCTTAACAATATTTGAACAATTTCGTTTTCTGGAACCGGTTCAGGTTCAACAGGTGGGATTTCTGCCATGTCAAAAGTGGATACAAAAATTTGTTCTACAGGAATATCGCCTGCACTTGATACTAACCCTACTATTTCATCACGTCTGTCTTGTGATAGGTTATCATCGTCAACTACAACTGCAACAGTAGCTCGCTCAAGTGTAGCTTGACCCTTTTCAATTTGCGTTTTAATGTATCCGTAATCTATTTTTACATTCGAGTTATAATATGCAACGTCTTCGTCTTCTGCATCAGAAAATGGATAAGTAGGTGTATCAGTATTGTCTTCTTCGCCGACTATTCCGCCTACACCCTCTTGTTGGCTCACATGTGCCTCAACGTCTTTTTCAGTTGGATATCCTTCGCCATTTTCATCAGTTTGAAGTTCCAATTGCTCTGTAATCATGTGGTCGTAGTTGATAGTTACCTTTGCAGATACTGCTACTCCATTTGTTCCGTATATCTTTGACAGAACATTTATAACATTCTCTTCAATTCTCTCCTGAGCCATTCTTTCAAACTCTAGATTTTCATATACAGAAATGGAATTATCATTTCCGTCGTCCATATCTCCGCCAAGCTCAAGAGAGGTTTTTGCGTCAATCACAACAACATTTTCCGGTTCTAAATTCTCTACATTCGCTGCTAACAGGTTTTTAATTGCATTAACTTGACTACTATCCAATGAAGTATTTGGAGCTAATGTTAATGTTACGCTAGCACTGCTCTCATTTTGGTCTGTAACTTGGTCCCATACATAATTTGATTGACCTGCAATATTTATTCCAACAATAGCCTCTTGAACTGCTACAAAAGTTTCGAATGTTTTTTCCATTCTATCTTGCAATGAGAATAGCTTCCACTGTTCAATTTCTGTTTCAGTGGAAGTAAGCCCAACATTATCTGAAAAAACATCGTAATTTGGAGCACCAGATTTAGGATATCCCTCTGCTGCAAGTTTGAGCAACCATACATCAAATTCTTCAGTTAAGACTAAAATATCACCATCAGAACTCATTTTAGTATCCGCGCCCAATAATTTTAAAGCACTATAGATTTCGCTTTCTTCAGCAGGCTCTAAACCTACGTAAAGTTTTGTATATTGTGCCCCTGCAATATTGCTGTTTATCACCATTGTAACGATAAGAGCAAATATAACAACACCCGCAACTATACTGCCTATCCGAACATTTTTATTCTCAAAAAGAACTACAACCTTTGTTTTTGAGTCGTTGAAAAAAGTCTTAATATTATCAATACCCACTTATTCTATCCCTCATTCCATTTAATACATATACCTACAAACAAAAATGCTAAATTTGCATCTGCATAACTTCTTTATATGCATTAACTGCTCTTGTAGTAATTTGAACCGTTGTTTGAAGCATAGACTCCGCTTTCATGGAATTAATCTGAATTTGCGCTAAATTATCTACATCACCCATAAGAATCTTCAAATTATCCTCTTCTGTTATCTTTGCCAATTCTTCGGTTTGAGCAATTGATTCCGCTAAAATATCTTTAAATGGAATACTGGTCTGCACGGGTGAAACTTTATTGATTTTCTCTTCATCTGTAGGAAAAACCATTTTTTCTATCGGTGTAATAAACGTAGACATGTAATCATCCTCCCAAATTCATATAATAAACGTACTCTAAAAAATATAAAAAAAACCAAACTAAATAAAAAAATGTAGACTAAATAGGAAAAAACTAAAATCACAACATATATAGCAACTGATATTTTTTATACATATATCTACACAAAAAACTATTCAATTAATAGTTATAACTAATTAAAGTAATTGTAACATTATTTTAAACTCTAGTCAAGCAAAAAAAGAGCTTTTTGTCGAAAATTGTTGCTAAAAATTCGAAAATTAACATAATAATTTTTCGCTGACATCCTTTTTGTAGAATATTTGTTTATTATTCTTGCATTTTTCATTAGTGTTGTATATAAAATCGCTTTATTGTGGTAACTAGAAAAATTTTGATATAAGTTCATAAAAAATTTAAAAATAATTTCAATAATTTACGTTGAAAGTATTTAGTTTTCTTAAAGGTATCGTATAAATATAGTAAGGAAAGACACACTTAAACTCAAATGAGGTGAAAACATATGGAAATTAAAGGAATTTACGACGCTTCAAACATAATGAGACAGCGGTTTTCAACACCCGTTACAGGTGTAAGAAAGGAAGCTGTTAAAATTAATTCCTCTAATACTGACACTATCAAATTCAGTTCTGATGCTACCTTTAGATCAGCATTAAATTCTGCGATAAAAGAATATTCTAAAACTGCTAAACTTATATCCAACACCTCACAGGAGAAGTTGGATTCGTTAAAAATTGCGTATCAAGGTGACTCATGCCCTGTTACCTCTATGGAGATTTCAGGTGCTATTCTAAACAGTGTCTGTGGTTACAAACTTGATTAAACGCAGTATTTAGTCTAATTTAGCTAGTCCCAAAACATACTCTTGTCATTTCTTGTGCTGTGCGTGACAAAAGTGATTTACAGCTTCTCTATGCACAGTTTGGAACGGAGTACAATTATATGAATGAAAAAATCATTTCTTTACAAAAAGCTACAAGTGATGTTTGTAAACAAATAGACAAAATTATTAATCTTGAGGATTCAAAAAGGCAATCTCTTCTTGCAAATGACATGGATTCTACAGAAGCATGCGTAAAAAAACAACAAGCATTGCTTATGCAACTTGATGTACTAGAAAAAAAACGTGTTGTTGCTCAAAACAATGCAGGGTTTCCTAACTTGACAGCAAATGAAATTTTAAACAATTTACCTTCGCAGGACTTTACAGTATTAAGACCGATATTCTTCGAACTGGCAGATAAGGCTGAGCGGTTACAGTCTTTAAACTCGATTTCACTAGAAATAGTTACTGCACAGCTAAATTTAATAAATACCGCAGGTGCTTCTGTGGTTGCACCTAGCTCAGTCGGTGTCTATTCCGCAAATGGTAAAAGAAACACAACAAATTTTAGCTCGTTCGAAGAGAAAATTTAAGGAGGAATATATTAGATGAGACCAACTTTTATGAGCTTTGAAGCGATGAAAAGCGCAGTTTTTACAAATCAAAAATCAATTGACATAGTAGGACATAACCTTTCTAACGTCAACACAGTTGGATACACAAGGCAAAGAGTTGACCGAGCTTCAATAGCGGTACAAACTCAAAACTCCAGAGTCGGTGGCACTAAAGTAGGCTTAATGGGTCAGGGTGTTGAGACAGTTGGAGTAGCTCAAACGAGAGATTCTTTCTTAGATGCTAGATTTAGAGCAGAGTATTCAAACACCTCATATTATGGGCAAACTTACGAAATATTAAATGATATACAAACAGCTTTAGGCGACGGAGCTGATATCACTGATGAAGCAGGATTATACGGTGCGATTACTGATTTATATGTGAATCTAAATTCCTTTATTCAAGAACCAACTATGGATGCTCAAGCTAACTTAGTTCTATCTGCATTCAAAAACGTGACTCAGGTGTTAAACCAACTAGATAACAACTTAACAAATGTTGCACGTCAATACTCTGAAGATTTAACAGTTGATGTGGACAGCGTTAACAGTATTATTAATCGTCTTGCTCATCTAAACGACATTATAAGCGATGATTCCACAGTTCTACTGAACCCTGATGGTTCTTATGGTCCTAATGAGTTACTTGACGAGAGAAATATTCTACTCGACGAACTTTCAAGTTATGGTGACATTATTATTACTGAAAGATCTGACGGAATGATTGATGTAACTATGGGAGGACAAAGCATTATTGAGGGTGTTAAAACAGATTCTTTAGAACTCAGAGTAAATGAAGATGACTATACAGTTGAGTTATCATGGCGTTCTGACGGTGCTATCATAGATACGACAGCAGGCTCTCTTTTAGGTGCAATGCACCATTTAAACGGAAAAGGTAAAAATGCACAAGTAGCAGGAGATGAACCTTATAGAGGTATTCCATACTATCGAGACCAACTTGATACATATGCTAAATCTCTTGCAAACTTAGCTAATACAACATTGCCTCAGTTAGACCCAGTTACAGGCGGTCCATTAACAGACCCTGTAACAGGTGAAGTTCAATACAAAACTTTATTAGGAGCTAGAGTTTCGGGCGATTTTATTTCACCGGCTACAATAGATATCACTGCTGCTAATATTACAATTAGCCAAGAGTGGACGGACGAAGGTCCCGGATACTTTGTATTCAACCCTGATGAAAATGTAGAGGATTACGCTCAAGAATTAGCTGCAAAACTCACTGACGAACATTTTACTTTTATTTCATATGGCGAGAAGTATGTAGGCTCTTTCGCAGACTTCCAAGTCAACCTATTAGGAACACTTGGTTCTGATGTAGCATTTAATTTAGGAAGACAAGAATCGTACGCACAAGTATCTAATGACTTTTTAACTCAAAGAGATTCTGTGTCTGGTGTTAGCTCCGATGAAGAAACTGCAGAAATGCTTAAATATCAAAAATCCTATGAAGCTGCCGCACGTGTAATGACTACTCTAGACGAAATGTTAGATGTCATTATTAACAGAACCGGAATGGTAGGCAGATAACTTCTATTATACTTAAAAATATGAATGCACGAAAGGACGAAACTGATATGAATATGAGAGTTGTTGACAAATCTACTACAAGAAACTATCTTGAAAATCTAAATAGCGCAAAATACGAATTATCTAAAACAACAAACCAAATTTCCACAGGAAATCGCTTTATCAAAGCCTCAGAAGATGTAGCTTCTGCAACTAGGGTAATGTACTCAAGAATGGATATGTACAAGGCTGAAACTCACCTTGCTAATGTTGAAATCGTTAGTGATGAACTGGAAATGGCAGAGGATAGCATGATGTCTACAAGCGAAATACTTATTAAAGCTCATGAGCTAGCTATAAGGGCGATGAGCGAGGAAAAAGGCGATACCGGTAGAGATGTTATTTCTGAGGAGATAAGGAACCTAAAAGATCAAATTCTTAATTTTTCTAATACAAAATTCGGTAATAAATTTGTTTTCGGAGGTTCGAACTCCAGCCCTATAGAGCCTTTCACCGCAGACCCTAACACCGGGGATATGCTTTATAATGGAGTACCGGTAGACGATATACAAAAAGATGTAAGCGGATACTTTTACAACAAAAATGATGCATCAGGCAACCCAATTATAGACCCAAACACTGGTCTTCCACAAAGATTTGAAATCCCTATGGATGAAGATGTTTTCATGGATGTCGGCTTAGGAATTAAAATGAACGAGAGTCAGGTTCAAGACGAAACAGTTTTTAAAATTTCATACTCAGGATTAGACATTTACGGCTTTGGCAAAGACCCCGACACAGGATACCCAAGAAATATTTATAACTTATTAGCAGATTTAGAAGAAAGTATTGCTTCATATGACACTGACAAAATTGGCGAAGTTGACAAACATTTGTCAAGTGCAGCAGACACTTTCACAACAAACATTACTGACATGGGAGCAAAAACTGATTTTCTTGAGACAATGCAAACCAGACTTGATAAAACAGTAGATTTATATAAAGAAAAAATCAATGGTCTAATGGGCACAAAAGATGAAGAGGCTATTATGACATTGACTATGAATCAATACGTTTTGTCCGCTGTACAACAAATGGGCTCAAGAATACTCCCTGTTTCATTAATGGATTTTTTAAGATAGAATGAAACTTTTTTTAGCATGAGAGGTAACACTATGCAACAGTTATTACAAATAACGACAAATGATGTCAAATACGAACTTAAAGTTCAACACGCAAGATTAGAGTATAACCAAGACTTTCAACCGCAAGCAAACATGAAAACAACCAAAGGCGGATTTTCAATTGAATCCAAACCTACCGAGTTGAGATTAGACACTTATTCTGCCAGAAACTCACTAGGTTTTATGCATCCTTCTGACTTAATTGCGAATGCTGCACAAAAAGGCAAGCAAGCATGGTCTGATTATATGGCAAAAGAGGCTCAAATTGGAGAAGCTTTAGGACGCAAACATGAAGACCCAACCATAAGTGCGATTATTAAACAAAGAGTACTATCTCAAACTCAATCTCAGTCTGTTACTGTTTTTATTCCCAGTACCGGTGCTGACATCTCATGGATTCCTGGTGAGATAAGCATGGATTATACTCCTGATGAGTTAAAAATGAATTGGGACATTACTCCTCCAAAATTCGACTACATTCCAGGTGATGTAAGTTTGGAAATACTAGAGAGGCCTAGCGTTGATATTGAGTATATAGGTACTCCTATTTACTTCCCCAGAAGCGCAGACCCAAATTACGAAGAAACGTCGGCACTTTAAAATGCCGACATCTCGTTTTGTTAAAATAATTTATTTATTATATGATTTTGTTCTAACAGATATTTTCTCACAAAATCTCTTGTTTCTTCGTTTTCATATGAAAGGTTACATATATATTGAGGATAATCTCCAAAGAGTATAGCCTTTGATACTTCAGCAATCACACTCTTCCCCATTTCGTCAATACTAAGTAGGAATCTATGCCCTTCTTCAATATTATATTGCCTTGCCTTAAAACACTCTTCATCAATATAAAACGAGATTTTGTCATATCTATGACTCGTGCCGTGTATTCATGTTTTTTGTTTTCTTTTTTCCCAATTCTAATTTTCCATTTATTTCTAGTAGCTTGCTCGTCCAAATTACATACTAATCCCTGGAAATGGAAATTATTTGAATAACAAAGTTCAGATCCTTCTAGCAACTCATCATCAACATGGGTTAGTCTCATTAATTTTCTGTCAGATAGATAAACCCTACCGTAGAACCTATGAACTTCTTGGTTCTCAAACAGCCTGACCACTTCCAACTTTGTCTCAATAGGATATAGTGGTACAAATTCACTTTGAAAATTTACACATTTGTTTTCAATATCAACATTCGCTCTTCCTTCTGAAAGAATTTCACCCTTATCATTTTTTAGCAGTGCGTTAAAATTGTTGTTATTATCGAACTCTAACATAGCAACCTCCAATTTTTGTTTACATTTAACTATAACATAGACCTTACAGAATTTCAACAATAAATTATTAGGATTGATTTAACATGACCGACTATCAACATATTTTGAATTTACTTCAACAAAAAAAAGATATATTGCTAAATTTAGAAAAAATAACTGAACCAATGGGCTTGTTTAGTGTAGACGAACTTTCTAATTGCATTGAACAACGCACAAGTCTTCTTTCGCAGATGGGGCTTATAGATAAAGACGTCAAAAGGTTTTGCGAAAACGATGATTTGTTGCGACAAACATTAAATCACACTTGCATTAGAGGTGACTTGTCTGAAGAGCTAACTCTTCTTTACGATGTCTCCTTGAATATAAAAGCGATAATTATGCGTTTGAAAAATAACGATGAAAATATAAAACAGCATCTTGAATTTGAAAAAAGTCGAATTTTAGATAGAATAGAAAACTTAAACAAAAGTGGACCTGTAGTTGCAAAGCAATACAATAAGTCTATGCAAACTGCATTAAAAAAACCCGCTTCATTTAAAAAGTCAACAATAATATAAATTTATGTAAATGATAATTTTATGATATTTATATTTTAGAATATTAAAAAGTGTAGAATAAATTAATTATACGATTTTTGGAGGTAACTTATGAGTAGCATTAGCACTTCAGCATATTACAACGTCAGTAGCTCAGCAAGCGACAGTGGAGGAATTTCAGGTTTAATGTCGGGTATGGACACCGACCAAATGGTTGAGGATATGCTTGCAGGTACGCAAGCTAAGATTGACGTGCAAAAAGGATTACAAACACAAGCAGAGTGGAAACAGGAAATATACAGGGATATTATTGGGCAAATCAATGACTTTAGCGACAAATATTTTAATTCATCATATGGAGCTACAGGGAGTAATAATTTTTTAAGCGCTGATTTCTTTAATAATATGATTTCATCAGTAACTTCTGGCGATGCTGTTAAAATAATAGGAGCATCACCTGATGCAATGATTGGAAATTTAGACGTTATTGTTAATTCCTTGGCAACTAGCTCTAAATTAAAAGATACTGGCCATACACTAAGCGGAGATAATTCTATTACAGGTGAATCAAAATACTCCACTTCTGAAGGTGTTGTTAAGGATATTTTTACAAATGAACGCTTAACAGAGCTTTTCAACAAAGATTTAAATCTCTCTGTAAACGGTACAACAGTTAATATTAATTTAAACGGAATTTCTACAAACAACGAGTTAGTCGATAAGTTAAATTCTGAACTTTCCTCCAGTGGAATAACAGTAAGCGAAAAGTCTGGTGGAATTGTCTTTTCAGGAGAAGCAAACGTTTCTGTTTTAGACACATCTTCTGATTTAGCACTTGCAGTCACTGGCTTAAAAGAAGGTGCAATTCAAAAAGGGGACATTTTCCGTGCTGATCCTAATGCTGGTATAACGCTTGACATCACTTTTGACGGAATTTCTAAGTCAATTACCATCAGTGACATTGATAGCACAGACTCAATTATCGATAAAACCGAATTTTTAGATGCATTAAATCAAAAAATAAACACTGCATTTGGTGGCTATATCGAAGCTTCTTACACTGCTGACAATGCATTAAGTTTCGGATTTGCATCTGGTATTGATAGTTCCGGTCATAGCATTAGTATTTCAGGAGCTGACGCTACTTTACTTGGCATAAAACCAGGCTCTTCTTCTACTTTTTCCACATCAAAAACCTTGAGCGAACTAGCTACTGGTGATAGATTTGATTTTACTATAAATGGAGTTGATTTTTCATTTGATGGTGACACAACAGTCGCAACTATGATAAGCGAAATTAACCGAAGCGATGCAGGTGTAAAAGTCCATTACTCTACATTAGAAGATAAAATGAAAATAGAAGCCTCTTCTACAGGAAAACTTTTTGGAATTGAAATGTCTCAATCCGCAGGAAACATTCTCAGCAGTCTTTTTGGTGATAGCACTATTGCAAACGCTTCATCAACTTATAGTAATACATTGACAACTACAACAATTAGTGGTAAAGTTATAGATGACTTCAGTATAGATGCTGAAACTCCTAAAACCATGTCTTTTGAGGTTAACGACAAAACATATGCTTTTACTCTTCCTGCAAAAGGCAAAGATGAAACATATACCCATGAAGAAGTTAGCGAAGAGCTAAACAAGTGGCTTACTTCTACTTTTGGCAGAGATTTAACAACAGGAAATGCAAATATTTCTTATGAAAACGGCGTATTATCTGTTAATGACGGATTTATTGTCGAATTTAAAAAGAGTGATATTGACACTACTGACACAGTAGCGTTAAAAGAAGCCGCTAAATTAGATTTAGGTGTTGCTCTTGGTTTTACTATAGCTGATAAAACCGATAATATAGCTACTTCGTCTACAAAAGTCAGTGAATTAGCTGGTATAACCTCTTCAATCGATTCATCCATTGAAGATTATGTTGCAAGTTTATCACTTTCAGGCGCTAATGCTAGCTTTGTTGATGGGAAGATTAAAATTGACTCGACTGCGAGTGGAATTGTTGATATATCTTCTACTGCACTTGCTGATATATTTGGAAATAATTCTTTAAGTTTTTCTGATGGTGCTATGGCAGCTGATATGGTGGATGTTGGTAGTGACGCAGAATTAGTAATCAACGGAATTTCTACAACAAGAAGCAGTAACACTTTTGTTATCGAAGGCGTAACAATTCAAGCCACAAAAGTGAGTGCTTCAGGTGAATCTACTACTATCAACACCGTTAGAAATGAAGATGCGATAGTTGATACTGTTAAAACCTTCATCGAAGATTATAATAAGTTAATTGAAGAATTAAATGGTCATATTTCAGAAGAAGCTTCTTACAAGGATTATCCGCCTTTGTCTCAGGCACAGAAGAAAGAGATGTCCGATAGCGAGATTGAACTATGGGAAGAAAAAGCAAAGGAAGGATTACTAAGAAATGATTCTGACATAAGCTCTTTCCTTTCTGAAATGAGGCTCGCTTTATATACAACTCCTGAAGGTTCTGATATTGCTATGTATCAAATCGGCATTGAAACAACCAACGACTATGAAGATAATGGTAAACTACAGTTTGATGAAACCGCTTTCAGAAATGCACTTTCAAGCGACCCTGTAGGAGTAGCTGATTTGTTTGCAAATCCGATTGACGGTATTGCAAAACAATTTGAAAATGCAACAAAAAGAGTAGCAAACGAGAGTTCAGGTAGTCCGGGAACATTGGTATCTTTGGCAGGATTACAAGGATATGCAAGCGAGGACAATAATACATTGACTTCGAACATTAATAGTATTTTAGATAGAATTAGTGTTCTTGAGGCAAGATATGAAGTCGAAAAAACCAGATATTGGGCTCAGTTTTCAGCTATGGAAACCGTACTTTCACAATACAATTCTCAAAGCATGATGCTTACACAACAGTTCGGAAGTTATTATTAATAAGTTAGTAAAGTGGTGATAATGTGAACAATAATCCATATCAAATTTACAAGCAACAATCCGTTTCAACGATGACTCAAGGTGAAATGTTAAAGTCGTTATATGACGGTGTTCTAAAAGAATTAGAACAATCTAAAATTTACCTAAAGAAAAAAGACTTCGCTCAAGTTAATGCGAAATTACAAAAGGCTCAAACAATAATTAAATATTTGCAAAATACATTAGATTTTAAGTATGATATCTCAAATAATTTGAATTCACTTTATGATTATTTCATTCATATTATTGTTCAAGCAAATACAAAAAAAGATTCACTTCCTCTTGATGATATTATACCAATGATTAAAGAATTGCGAGATGCTTATATCGAAGCAGATAAATCTAGTCGATCTGTAGCAACTCAAAAAACAGTTGTATAATGTATCTACTTTGAAATAAACAAAATGAGAGAATGGAGAGATAGAATGTTTTTTAATTCAAGCAGTTTTAAAATGCTCGAAAACACAGTTGATGTTTCTTGGATGAAACAGCAAGTTCATACACAAAACCTTGCAAACATAGATACTCCAGGGTATAAAGCTTCGAGTCTGAACTTCAAATATGTTTTCGATGACGTAAATTCATCAGAAAGCCCCCAGCTTTCTCATGTAGATGTTAGCATAACCGAAAATGATGATATTTCTATTTTGCAGGACGGAAATAACGTTGATTTAGAAAAAGAGAATATCGAGTTGTACAAGGCATATGTCCAATATAGTTTAAGTCTTGACAAAGTAGCTGGACAATTTACAAAATATTCTTACGTATTAAATAGTGGGATGAAATAGTATAATATCTTTTTTCATTATTTTAATAATAATTAACGAAAGGAATTTTTATTATGAGCTTTTTATCTTCCTTAGATATAGTAGGCTCTGCTTTAACAGCAGAAAGAGCACGAGCTGATGTTATTTTACAAAATATTGCCAATGCTGATACAACAGTAACCTCTTCTGGTGAGCCATATAGAAGAAAACAAGTAGTTTTTGAAGAAAAAAGTCTTAGTTTCAGTGAAACTTTATCAAGTGTTCAAGGAGGAGTCCAATTAACTGAAATAGTAGACAGTGAGCGTGATTTTCAACGTGTATATGACCCTTCTCATCCACAGGCTGATGAGGAAGGTTATGTATTGTACCCTAATGTAGATACTACAGAGGAACAAATTGACTTGTTAGCCGCTTCTAACGCTTACAATGCCCAACTGACAACTCTATCAGTTGTAAAAGCGATGATTAATCAAACCCTTGAAATGAATAAATAATTTATGGAAGTTTGCCCTCACTAAAATGCACGGTTTATCGCACCGTGCTTTAGGCGCGTTTTCATTCCAATTTTATTTATATTATTAATACTCTAATCATTATTATTTGTTAAGCCGATATTCAACGGAAGAATGGAGAAAAAAATGAACAATTTATTAACGAACCTCAAACTTAAAACCCAACTTACCATCGTTTTAGTAATTGTATTAGCTGTATCTATGATTTTAACCTTGACTGGTTACTGGGGAATTTCAGCAGTCGATTCGTCTTTTGAAAAATTATCAGGTGATATACTGACTTCTAGCAATTCAATGCTAAAAATGCAAGTTTATCAAACTGAAGTAGCGCAAGAATTACGTGAACTAGCATTGATTGAAGACGATTCTCTAATCCCACAATATTCATCTACCTTGAATACTCTTTTTGCTGATATAGAAGCAGAGTATGCTGTTTTGGAATCTTCTTACACCGGTGACTCAAGTTATTTCACTAACTACACCTCCGCTCTTGAAACTTGGCTTACTACTGGTTTTCAAATCAAAAGTATGCTTGAACAAGGCAATCGAGAAGAAGGTATTGCAATGATTTTTGAGTTTTGCATACCACAACTTGACGCAACAAAGGTAGCATCCAATGACCTTCTAGCAGTTATTGATGCTGAATTAGATAAGATAACCCAAGAAGGGGAATTTACTAATTTTATTGTTTTGATTGTTCTTTTTGCAGTTAATGTAGTTGCATGGATTATTTTGCTAGTAGTTATTCTTAAACTCAGAGTTTCAATCACAAAACCACTTAGTGAGATAACAGAAGTAGCAGAACAAATGTCTGATGGAAACCTAAATGTTTCAATTAATTATGAATCAGAAAATGAAATTGGTAAGCTTGCAAACTCTATGCGCTCAATGATTGACACATTAAACCATTACATAAGTGATATATCTCGTGCTATGACAGAGTTTGCAGATGGTAATCTAAATTTATCTCCTGAAACTGAATTTAAAGGAGATTTCACACAATTATCTGATAGCATTTCAAAGGCAATTATTTCACTTAACGACACTCTTTCACATATTTCTCTTTCTTCAGATCAAGTTTCTTCAGGCTCTGAACAAGTTTCCAGCAGTGCACAAGCTCTAAGCCAAGGTGCAGTTGAGCAAGCAAGTGCTGTTGAAGAATTAGCTTCTACTATCAATGATATTTCTTCACAAGTTAAGCAAAACGCTGACAATGCAAATCTTGCAAACAGAAGAGTGAGTGAAGTAGGTTCAGAGATATCTGAAAGTTCTAAAAATATGGAAGAAATGATACTAGCCATGGCTGATATCACAAAGAGTTCTGCAGATATTGCAAGAATTATTAAAACAATTGAGGATATTGCCTTCCAAACAAACTTACTTGCACTTAACGCTGCTATTGAAGCTGCACAAGCAGGTTCAGCAGGTAAAGGTTTTGCTGTTGTTGCTGACGAAGTTCGCCAATTAGCAAGCAAATCTTCAGCTGCATCAAAAGACACTTCTGTACTTATTGAAGCATCACAAAAAGCTGTTGAAAGAGGTGCAAAACTTGTTGACGAAACTTCAAAATCACTGCAACAAGTTGTTGCTGGTTCTAAAGAAGTTATTGAAACAATTAGTAAGATTTCAGAGGCTTCATCAAGCCAAGCAGAGGCTATTTCTCAAATAACTATAGGAATTGATCAAATTTCTGCAGTAGTTCAAACAAATTCTGCTACAGCAGAAGAAAGTGCTGCTGCTAGTGAAGAGTTATCAGGACAATCTCAACTTCTCAAAAATATGGTTGATAAATTTAATCTCATAGCAGGCGACAATTCATTTTTAACAAACAATAATAATTATCACCAAGCAAACAGAAGTGGTAGCACAAGCTTTAACTCTTCCCCAAGTGACAAATACTGATATTATTTAGTATTATTTCACTATTTATTAGTAATGTCAAAACCCACCCTTTTCTTATAGTTTAGCGGTGGGTTTTATGATAAACACCAATATACCATAAAGATAAAGAAAGGTGGTTTTCAAATGCAACAAAAATCAGAAATATTGCTTGAGTCGGGCACAAACGAACTTGAGATTATGGAATTTACAATATCTGGACAAATTTACGGAATTAATGTTGCAAAAGTCCGTGAGATAATGCAAGTGCGCGAAGTCGTACCCATGCAAAAATCTCATCCTTATGTTGAAGGAATTTTTAAACCACGTGATAAAGTTATCACTGTGATTGACCTTGCTACTTACCTTGATTTACCAAAATCTGATAATCCCGAAAGAGATATTTTCATTATAACTAATTTTAATAACCTTGATTTTGCATTTCATGTTCATACTATAGTTAGGATTGATAGGATTTCTTGGACAGAAATGAAAAAACCTGATAGATTGATTTACGGTGGTAGTGAGGGAGTTGCAACCGGTATTGCTGATTTTGGCGATAACCTTGTTACAATACTTGACTTTGAAAAAATCATCAGTGAAATTAGCCCCGAAACTGGAATTCAAACAACTGATATTGATGCAATGGGCGAAAGACCACGAAACGAGAAGCCAATATTAATTGCAGAGGATTCTGCATTGCTAGGGCAACTAATACTAGACTCACTACACCGTGCTGGTTACACAAATGTTGTAAAAACCGATAATGGCCAAGAAGCTTGGGATTACCTCTCTTCTTTAAACCAAAATCTACCTGTTCACAGTCAAGTTGCTTGCCTAATCAGTGATATTGAGATGCCTCAGATGGACGGACATAGACTTACAAAACTTGTTAAAACTAGTGATTATTTAAAACAAATTCCACTGATATTATTTTCTTCTTTGATTAGTGAAGAAATGCGCAAAAAAGGCGAAGAGCTCGGAGCAGATGATCAAATTACGAAGCCTGAAATTGTAAAACTAGTTACAATAATTGATAGATTAACCAGTAATCAAAACTAGCTTTTCTAAAATATGTTATTATATGCTCTTTAATGTTTTTATGATTTTTATGAGAGGCTACTTTAAATTTTACTATAGTTAACTTAGCGAAAGGAAAAACTAAACACTTAGCTCTTATAAGCTAAGTTGCATAGTTCAGATTAAACATGAAAGTCATTGCGATTAACGGAAGTCCTAAAAGAAACGGAAACACATATACCTCTCTAAATTCAATGACAGATATTTTTATCAGTCACAATATTGAATATGAGATAATTAATTTAGGTAATAAACCAATATACAATTGCATTGCATGTAATATGTGTGATAAACTTAATGGATTATGTGCACTCAAACAGGATATTCACAACGATATTTGCCAGAAAATAGCTGACGCTGATGGTGTTATTTTTGCTTCTCCCGTTTATTATGCAGGTATAGCAGGTGGAATGAAAAGTTTTATGGATCGTTTTTTTAGGACAAACTCAAAAAAACTGGCTTTTAAACCTGTTGCTGCAGTTTGTGTCTTACGCAGAAGTGGAGGAGTTGAAACTTACAATCAACTTAATAACTACTTCGCTCTTTCTCGGTCACTGATTGTGCCCACTTCATATTGGAGCGTTTTTCACGGTACAACTCCAGGAGAAGTTCTCCACGACGACGAAGCAACCGACTGTTTAAAAGAAATAGCAGAAAATATGTCTTGGCTACTTAAAACATTAGACGATTCAGAAGTTCCAAAGCCCAAAGTAATTCAAAGGCGAATGACAAATTTCATAAGATAATTTTTAAGTATAAATATAATCCCTATTTCATCGTTAGGTTAAAACTAACAAATGAAATAGGGATTTTATTATTGTTTAAAGATCAATTTCTTTAATCCTGAAACTTCCATATGTAACATTATCCGTGCTGAAAATATAATCTCTGCAGTCTGTTGCTATCGCTTTTATAGAAATTGAAGCTGAGTTAACGTCATTTGATTTCGCAGTCAATGTTATGTCACCTGCTCTAAATGTACTTTCAATAATAACAATTGCTTTTCCTGCAAACAGTTTTCTATTTGGAATTTTATCATGCTCAACACTTTGAGGATTACCATTCCCTACACCTTTTATACTTCCTGCCCCTGAAATATCAAAACAAATATCAATCTCTGAGTTAGTTACGAGGTTTCCTTTATTGTCAACAACTTGGACTACTACTACCGTGCTGTCATCATGGTCCGCTAAAATTTCAGTTTTGTCACATGAAAGGACAATCTGGTGCTCTTCTTCTGCAGTCATTAACTTCGTGTGCAGTATTTTCTCTCCATTTTTAAAGCCATATGCCTCTAATAGCCCTTTTTCATATGGAACTGTCCATTCTACGTGACCTAATCTCTCCACTTTTCTAATACCAAATGATTTTCCATTTAAAACAAGTTCAACCTCATCACAGTTAGCAAATGCCCAAACAGATATTTCCGTTCCTTCAGGCACATTCAAATTCCAAGATGGGAAAATATGTAACATTGGTTCGTCAACCCACCAAGCTTTTAAATAATAAGCCCAGTCTTTAAATAACCCACATAAATCCACCACACCATATGATGAAACTGTTTGAGGGAATTCAAATGGAGATACCTCCCCACGATAATCTAAACCAGTCCATAAATATGCGCCTAGCATATAAAGCTTTCCATCATGTTGTTGCAGTGAATGCTCAGGAGTAAACCCCCACATAGGTGAATAATCACCATAACAAGTTAGTACTCCTACATCATTTTTATTGCCCCATACACCTTTCTCATAACTGGTTGGAGAAATTCTTGGTCTTGTCAAGCTGTTCATTTTGTACCCTCGAACAGAGCAACAACCAGTTGTTTCTGTACTAACAAAGCAACAAGTAGGATGTCTCTCGTGAAGCAAATCAATTACCGGGGTATATCTGTTTGTAACATAGTTTACACCATGAATAGGGAGATGCAATCCATCGCCTTCAATGAAATCGACGTTTTTATTTTTATCTGCATTGATTGCATACATATAGAAATGTGAGTCGTCCATTTTTTCTCCAATTGCTCGCATTTTTGAGAAAATATTCGTCCCTGTTCTATTATTTTGAATGTTCATTTCTTCATTACCCATAGAAAAAAACAATACACTTGGGTGGTTTCTGTCGCGTTTTATCAAATCTGTAAAATCTTCCATAACTTCTCTGGATGTTCCTGCAATACGTGTTTCATCCATAACCAACATTCCTAGCTCATCACAAACATCCAGAAAAATGGGAGAAGGTGGATTATGCGAACATCTATAAGAGTTACATCCAAAACTCTTTAACACCTTTACTTTATGTTCAATAATAGACCTATTCAATGCTGTACCAACACCTGCAAAATCATCATGACCACATGCTCCTTTTAGGAAAATATACTGACCATTCAAGAACATTCCTTTTTCCACGCTATATGTTACAGAGCGAATGGCAAAATTTTGACAAACTTCATCAATTTTACTACAATCTTTTATTCTTATAACAGCCTTGTACATATTGTTAGTCGTTAAATCCCAAAGTTTAACGTCATTTATTTGATATGATGTTTTTAGGCAAATATATCCAAATGAATCAATAGTAAATTCTTTTTCATCAGTTAAAACTAGTTGATTGCATGAATCAAAAATCTGAATTTCGCACATTGCACTGCTTGAACCAAATTTATTACTATCCACTTCAATCTCAACATCAACATCGCAGGATTTATTATCTATATCTATATTATATGGTTTTACAAATATCCCGTTTTCTTTCACTCTAATCTCAGGAGTAGCAATAATAAAAGCATCTCTGTAAATGCCCCCTCCTTCATACCACCAACCCTCATATCCAGTTGCATCTACTTCAACAGCTATTGTATTAGCTTCACCTCGCTTAATAACTTCTGTTAACTCATATGTAAAACCTAAATATCCACCTAAATGACGACCCACAAAGTGACCATTGCACCAAACTTGACTATCTCTATACACTCCATCAAATCTGACAAATATCCGATTATCTTCAGTATCCTCAGGCAATACAAATGTTTTTCTGTACCAAGCTTTTGTTTTCCTAAGCGAACCAACATTCGCTACCTCTTCACTAGTAAAATCACATTTTTCAATTATAAAATCATGAGGTAATTTAACATTTTCCCATTCATTATCGTCATATGTAGAAATAGACAAACCATTATTTCCAGATTTTAGCCAACGAGGGTCACTATAAATCCCGTCTCCAACTCTATCTTTACCAATATCCTTATTCATTCCTTCGAAGTATTTCCATCCAAAATTAAAATTGTATTCTCTGCTCATTTATACCCTCCATAATATATAATAAAATTATTTTCTTAGAAAAAATATTAACACCTATTAATTGTTAATAAAAGTAAACTTCATCATTTATTTAGATTACATTGAATAATATAACATAATAATCCATATATTACTATTAGCAAAATAGCTAAATTTTGATAATAATGCAAATTTACATTAATCTCTTAAAATAATCAAAAATTAATTATGTGTAAGTGTAATCGTAATCGTTTAGTTTATTTTACATACATTCTTAATGATAAATTGAATTTCACCAAAAAAAGGAGAGAAACCTCTTTTTAACGAAGGGTAACTCTCCTATAACAAGGAAGTTATATAACTGCTGTTTCAATTATATACATCAAGCTCTGTGTCTAGATTGTTTATATATTTTATGATATTATTTCATAATGAGAAATTTCAATTTTCACTCTGCAGTTTCAACAAAGTAAGCTTGTGGATAACTACACACTCTGCATATATGAGGGGCTTCATCTCCTGTATGGCGATGACCGCAATTAGAGCAAATCCAAGTCGTTTTCTCATTTTTTTTAAACATTTCATTGTTGCTTATCTGATTAGCTAGTTCCAGATATCTCTTTTCATGCTCTTTTTCTATTGTCGCAACATCATCAAACTGGCAAGCAATGTTATCGAAACCCTCTTTTCTTGCAGTTTCAGCAAATCCTTTGTACATTTCGCTCCATTCATAATGCTCGCCTTCACTCGCTGACTTCAAGTTTTCCATTGTTAATCCAATATTTCCATTGTTTAACAGCTTGAACCATATTTCAGCGTGTGCTTTTTCATTTGCAGCAGTTTCACAAAAAATGTCGCTCACTTTTTCAAATCCATCTTTTTTTGCTTGTTGTTCAAAATATTTGTATTTCACATGTGCCTGCGATTCACCAGCAAATGCTGCTAGCAGATTTTTTTCAGTTTCTGTACCTTTTAACATAATAAAAATCCTTTCTTTTCACTGTTTTCCAATTTAGTATTCACAATATTGCGAAAATTACTCAATAAATTTGTTCTCAAAATTAATTTATAAAAAAAACAAGTGAATTTTTCAACTATCTTTCTGTGATACTTGAAATGTTAACAATTATTGTGTATAATAAAGATTAGGTGTTGTTTAACGGACACATTCAAGCAAGGAAATGTTACGAGCATTTCTACATGAAAGGACAAATATAAGTATGAAAAAGAAATTGTTATTTATTATAGGTGTTATATTTTTAGTTATGTTTACTACTGCCTGTGATGAACCAGTACAAATTGATGGAAGCAGTATCTCCGACACAGGTCCTGTTAAGGACTACCCAGTAGTAGTCTCAGATATTACTATTAGCGGAAAACCTGAAAAAGTTACTGTACTATGTGCTTCATTAGCAGATGTGATTGTATCTATCGGTTATGAAACATCATTAGTTTTAGTAACAGAGGAGGCAGTGAATGAGGAACTAGAGTCTCTCCCAAAAATTTCACCAAACGATGTTAATTCAATTATTGAAAGTGGTTCTACCTTAGTTTTGGGAAGAGATATGACCGAAGAAGTTAAAAATGCACTGATTGAAGCGGAAATCACAGTTGTAGAAATTCCAAAAGCAATTGACAGAACAGATTACGAAAGACTTTATTCTCATGTTGGTGCGATTTTAAACGGTGCTTCTACAGGGTATAATCATGCTTTAGAAACTGCTCAAAGAATATTTACTACTTTAGACGATTTATCAAGAATCATTCCTGAAAGTGATATTATCACTACTGCTGCTTTTATTTATGACACTGATGGAAATGGTGTCACCGGTGAAACTATTGCAGATACTGTAATGTCATATGTCGGATTAACAAATGCATTAAAAGGTTCTACTGATGGGACTTATTCATTTGAACAACTTAGTTTAGCAAACCCTAACTACATATTCTGCCCTGTGGGTTATAAAGAGGAATTAATTAGCAATCCAGATTTTTTAGATTTTTCTGCAGTTATAGAGGATAAAGTATTTGAAATTCCAGAATATTATGGTTATCTTGAAGGAACTACAATAATCGACTTCGCTACTGAAATTGCTGGCTTAGTTTATCCTGAGTTGCTTGAAGAAGAAGGCACTGACCCTGTAGTGCCTGAAACTACACCTTCTCCTTCTCCTATTCCTTCTGAACCACCTAGCGAATCTTCAGAAACCTATATTCATGAAACTCTTCAATTAGATGATGCAAGCGATTTAGTTCTTGCAATGCAAACAAGATTGTCTCAACTAGGATATCTAACAGGCGAATACACCGGATACTTCAACGAAGAAACACAAGAAGCAGTAAAGAACTTTCAAGAACAAAGCAGTTTAGATGTTACAGGAATAGCAGATAATGAGACTCTCACACAGCTGTATTCTGAAAATGCACCCAATATTTCTATTGAAGACGCAACCTCATAAAGTGAATAATTATCTTTAATTTTCATCTCTACCATTAAAACAAAGCATTATAACCATAGCCGTAATGTCGTCTTTATGACCGTCATTGCGGTTTTTCTTTGCGTATAATACAATGTCTTTTGCTAGTTTCTCGGGGTCATCTCCTGCGAAATTTTCTATCTCCTCTTCTATCCAATCAGTGCCAAATCCAGTTACTCCGTCAGAAAGCAAAACTAGCAAATCGCCTTTTCTTAGTTGCTCTAAAGATAACGAAAACTTAACTTCAGGCATGATTCCCACAGGTAAAGAATCCTCTTCTATCGCAATCACTTTCTTGCCTTTTCTTATATAGCTACTTGCGCCTCCTGCTTTCCTGAATTCACATCGCCCAGTATGTAAATCTAGTGAAGCTATGTCAATTGTTGCCAATGTTTCCTCTTCACACTTTGACATTAAAGCAGAATTCGTCATTCTTAAGGCAGTGTCGTACCCAATCCCAGCTTTAAGCAGACTTTCCATAATCGATGAAGCCATAGTCCCATCAACCGCAGCCATACCTCCTGTGCCCATTCCATCGCTTATAATTGCTATATATTTACCTTGACCATCATAAAATGAAATTGCACTATCGCCACAAAGTGAACTTGCAGATTCTTGTGCTAGACCTGTTTTGACATCTAGAGTCGGTTTTTGACACATTTGCAGCTTGTAGCTAAACTCAGTATTACTAATGCAAGGAGGTGAAAAAACTCTTCCGCAGGCTTTCGAAATCTCCTTTACCATCGCCGCCTTATTCAACTTCATATTTCTTGATTTTTCGATTTCTGCCTCTATTGTCATACGCCCATATTTATCTGTTCTGCATGAAACCTCAACAAGAGAAACTTCAAGTTTTCTAAACACTTCTGTCACTCTTCTTACTGCTTCCTCGTCAAAACTTTCGTATAATAATATTTCGCTAGCCATATCATTTAACATGGCAGAAGTCACTTTAAACTGCTCTGAAGCAATATCTCTTACATTAGCAGAACGTATCTGTGCAATCCTGTTTTGTTGGAATACTTGATAGTACTTATTTATTGAGATTTTCATCTCCCCTACTCTACTGCAACGCTCTCGAAAAAAGCTCTTAAAGTCTTTTGTTTCAACTCTACCTCTTGCTTTTAAAAAGGGTAAAAGCGCAGAAAAAACCTCGATAGAGTCCTGTTTATTTTTTCTCCAACAAACTGCTCTTAAGCTGCAACCAGCGCATATTTCAGCAGTAGCTTGATTAAACACATAACTAGCTTTCATTTTGTTAGTTTCTTCTAGTTTTCTAGAAATTTGGTCAACACTACCTGCAACACTGGTCAATGCTTTTGATGTATGATTTAAGCGCATGATAATATTATTTCTCAAACTATCTCCTGACAACTTATCTTTCCTAATTGAAAACAGTTTCGAAATCACTCGATTTTCTGGGAGTAAAATATAAATCACTGTAGCAATTGCTACTTCTAGTGCTGCATTTATCACTCCTGAATTCTCTCCGATTTGTAACGACGCAACCCCATGCGCTATTATGAACGCAATAATTCCAAAGGTTTTTGATACTCCGGAAAATATCCCAGCCATCAACCCTCCCAAACCATACGCACCTGAAAGGTAAGACACACCCAATCCGGATAATCCACCGATAGCTCCTGCGGATACACCTGAAATAGCGCCCCCTGATATTCCTCCTGCACCGCTACAAACAAGAACCATAAGAACCATCAATATTCTTCCTATTGATATACCATAAATTCCTACTTCGTTAAATGAAAGAATTATAACTCCTAAACTTACTGATAAGCACGCAACATCAATGTTATCAAATGTTGTATGATATCTTTTTTCAAGTAGTATTTTTACACTTCTGGAGAAAAAAAATGATACCCCTGCACCCATAAATGCTTCAGCTACGTATAATGACGCCATAGTCGAAATAGATTCATTAATGAGTGAAATCGCCATCCCTGTTGCCAACAAGGGCAAAAAAGTAATAACAGGTGCAAAAAATTGACTAGTGTTTATTCTTTTTAAATCGCTTAGTGCCCATCTTATCGCCGCTGTCGCCATTAAAGCAACTATATATCTGAATGGTATATGTATAGGTGATGGTAATAAATACCCAAAGAAACCACCAATCACAGCCATCCACAATACTGGTTTTGGAGCAGCTGCCGTAAATGCTATTGAAAAGGGTGCGTATTTTCCAAACACTAATCCCCTAGTGGTCAAAAGCCCCAAGAAAAAACATGCAGTTGCCATTATTATTTTTTCTATTGTTTCCCGAGACAATACCGAATTAACTTTTTTCATGTCAAAATATAACTTTCCTACTTGCAAAATATACACCGCCTATTTTCATATTTCTTGGTAACTTACATACATATGTCACCTGTTCCGTAATTATACATATATTTGAATAAAACAATTGTCTTTTTATGCTGTAGAATAATGTTAGTTTTTAAAACATAATTCACTTGTCAACAAATAGTAATAATAAATGTGATAAAGCGCATAATTATTCCAAAATATTAGTCATATTCATTTATAGTCAAATTGTATAAAAATTAATGAATTTTAAAAGATTATAATAAAAAGTATTGTCATAGTTATAGTTTTTTGTTATAATCAATATATTAATTCAATAGATTAATTTATATTTAATGATATACATAAGAGTCAATTGTTCTAATAAATTTTCTTACAATTAAAATCAAGGA
>CAYJBU010000014.1:0-8093 GCA_964368155.1 uncultured Eubacteriales bacterium
AACAAACGCTTTGCGTTTGTTCTGAATAACTTGTTATTCAGTAGGCTTTACTTAAAATATTCTATGACAATTTTGCCAAACCCTCATAAAGTTGATAATACCTGCCTTTAATATCAATGAGTTGTGCATGGTTGCCACGTTCAATAATTTCGCCATTTTCCAAAACGATGATTGCATTTGCATTGCGAACGGTTGAAAGTCTGTGTGCTATAACAAGAGTTGTTCTGCTTTCCATCAGTCTGTCTAAAGCCTCTTCAATGTGCTTTTCCGTTCTTGTATCGACCGAGCTTGTCGCCTCGTCAAGAATTAAAATCGGAGCGTTTGAAATTGCTGCCCTTGCAATGTTTAATAGTTGTCGTTGACCCTGACTTAAATTGGCTCCGTCACTTTCAAGGATTGTATTATACCCATTTTCTAAACGACAGATAAACGAATGAGCATTGGCTGCTTTAGCAGCTTCCTTCACATCTTCATTTGTTGCGTTAAGTCTTCCGTAGCGAATATTTTCCATAACAGTTCCCTCAAACAAGTGAGTGTCCTGTAAAACCATAGAGATGTTTTGCCTCAAATATGACATACGGTATTTTTTTATATCCACATCATCTATTGTAATAGAGCCTTTTTGTATATCATAAAAGCGGTTTATCAAATTCGTGATTGTAGTCTTCCCTGCACCTGTCGAACCAACAAAAGCTATCTTTTGACCAGGTTTCGCATAGAGCGACACATTTTTAAGCACTAATTTATCAGGTCTATAGCCAAAGTCAACATCTGTTAAACGAATAAACCCGTCTAGTTTCTTGGGGGCAATGGCGTCTATTTCGTCTTGTTTTTCAGGCTTTTCGTCCATCATGTCAAAAACTCTTTCCGCACCTGCAACCGCAGAATATATTACATTCATTTGCATAGAAATTTCGTTAATCGGCCTACTAAACGTTCTTGAATAATTCAAAAACACAATAAACGCACCAACATCAATGTTTCCAAGCAAGCTGACAAATCCTCCGATTAAAGCAGTTAATACATAATTTAAGTGCCCAAGTCCACCCATGAAAGGACCCATAATTCCGCCATAAAATTGAGCTTTTACAACTTTTTCACGATAATTTTTATTATACTGCTTAAACTCGTTGAAGGCGTCTTCCTCGTGATTAAAAACCTTTACAACTTTTTGTCCTGTTATTGTTTCTTCGATATATCCATTAAGCTCTCCCAAAGTAGCCTGTCTGCCTTTGTAGTATTTTCTGCTCTTAGAAGTCACAAATTTCCCACCAAAATAGAAAATAGGAACCATAACAAGCGTCACTAAAGTCAGTAAAACATTAGTGTAAATCATGATAATCAGTGTACCAACAAGTGTAATAACGCCAGAAATCAAAGAAATAGCAGTGTTCGACATCATCTCCCCTACAGAGTCCACATCGTTTGTAAATCTGCTCATCAAGTCACCGTTGTTATTCGTGTCATAGTATTTAATTGGCAATTTTTGCATTTTTTCAAACAAATCGTTCCTCAATCTTTGCAAAGCTCCTTGTGCGATTGACACCATTAATCTAATTTGGAAAAAATGTGCAATAAGTGAAATTGCGTACACAGAACCCATCAACAAAAGGTTTTGAACAAGAACAGCAGAATCACCGCCCTCAACCAAACCGTTTGTAATCGGCCTTATCATGTATGAAGCTATTAAATTGAACACTGTGTGTAAAATCACACAGATAAAAACAATAACTAAACGGAAAATGTCTTTTCCTAAATATCCCATTAGCCTTTTCGCTGTTTTTGAAATATTTTTAGGTTTCGAAACAGGCATATCCATGCGCCTACCCGGTCCTCCACGCATTCCAATATTCATTTCTGCAGGCTTTTCTTGTGGTTTCCCATCAGCTCCACCTCTCTCATGAGGCGGTCTCCCACCACCAGGAGGTCTTCTGTCTCTGTCCATCTATATAACACTCCTTTTCATTATATGAATGCTAGGTTTTAATCTTACAAAAATCTTTGCATCTGCCACTTTATAATAATATCAAGCAATAGACTCTTTATCCTTTTGTGAATTATATATCTCCTGATATGTCTTACAATTCTTCATTAATTCACTGTGATTTCCTACAGCTTCAATTTCCCCTTCGTTCATGACAACGATATTATCCGCTTCAATAACAGAAGTAATTCTTTGCGCAATAATGATTTTCGTTGTAGAGTTCAACTCGTTCATCAGATAATTTCTTATTTTTGTCTCAGTGGCAGTGTCTACTGCACTGGTCGAGTCATCTAAAATCAAAATTTTCGGGTCTTTTAAAAGTGCTCTTGCTATGCAAAGTCTTTGCTTTTGTCCACCTGATAGATTTACGCCTCCTTGGCCTAGTTCAGTTTTATATTTCTCTGGGAAACTCTCAATAAAGTCGTTTGCGGCAGAAGATTTAGCAGCATTTCTAACTTCTTCAAAACTTGCATTTTTGTCGCCATATAGCAAGTTTTTCTCAATAGTGCCCGAAAACAGCACGTTGTTTTGAAGAACCATTCCAACAGAATCTCTCAAATTTTTAAGTGAGTAGTCTTTTACGTTCACTCCGTCTACCAATACTTCACCCTCGCAGATATCGTACAACCTTGGAATAAGCGATACCAAACTAGTTTTTCCACAACCTGTAGAGCCAATAATCCCTACAGTTTCACCTGAATTTATTTTTAGATTAATCCCCGAAAGAACTTTTTCTATGCTGTCTTGATAATACTTGAAACTGACGTTTCTAAATTCAACATCACCTTTTGACACAGTCAGTTCCGAGCTTTTATCGTCAGAAATATCAATCTTTGTGTCAAAAACTTCGTTAACACGTTTCACGCAAGCCATAGCCCTTGAACCAGAAATAAACACCATAGCTAGCATAGTTAGCGACATTAATAACTGAGTTGTGTAAGTGATGAATGCAGAAATATCCCCGATTAAAATTTCACCCTCCATGACTCCTATTCCGCCTACATAAAGAATGAAAATTGTCGCAACATTAACCGATAAAGTCATAATTGGCATTTGAAGCATTGTCACTCTAAAAGCTTTCAGTCCGCTTGTTTTCAACTCTTCATTCGCATTAGAAAACTTTTCTACTTCAGTTTTCTCTCTAACAAACGACTTGATAACTCGGATATTCGTCAAATTTTCTCTTACCACAGAATTAATTCTGTCGATTTTCTTTTGTAATATGCTAAATCTCTTATAACTCAAAGTAATAATAATTGAAATTGCAATAACTAAAATTGGAATTAATACTAGAAAAATACTCGCTAGCGTGCTGTTGACCATAAACACCATAATCAAAGTTCCAATTAATAAACCGGGTGCTCTAAACATCATTCTCAAAGAAGTTTCAACTAGATTTTGAATTTGTATTATGTCGTTTGTCAAACGAGTAACCAATGACGCAGTACTGAATTTATCAATGTTTGAAAATGAAAACTCTTGAATTTTCTTGAACAAAGCTTCTCTTAAATCACAGCCAAAATAAACCGAGGCTCTAGTTGCAAAAAAAGCGCAACCAATGCCACCCGACATTCCTAAAAATACAAATCCAATCATTCTAATTCCATAATCAAATATTACGGATTGATCCTCACCTTCAACAAAGGCGTTGATAATCTCGCCTGCAAGAACGGGGATATTTACCTCTGAATACACCTCAACAAGCATTAAAATCGGCGCTAAGATAAAAAACATGATGTATGGTTTTGCGAACTTAAAATACCTTTTCACTTTTAAAACCATTCCTTTCTCGAAATTGTACCGTTTTATTTTGCGAAACTTAAAACAAATTCATAATTTGATTTGTTTCTAGTGGCTAGCCACTAGGAACAAATACGAACCCGTTTCTAAGGCGAAATGTGGGTTTCTAAGTACACAAAATACTTTTGCAATACGCAGAGTATTACTGCAAGCCTTTTGTTTCTTATAAACTCCACACTTCACTTTAGAAATCTTCGACCCCAAATGAATATATTTTAGCCTTAAACAAGGCAGACGACGACGGAAAACTGGCGTTTATCTAGGAGGATAACGCAGTTTTAGGCTGAAAGATGTTTGTTTGAGGCGGGTTCGGATTTGCTCCTAGTGGCTAAGATATGTAGTTTAAAAAATAAAATAGTAAACATGTTTATTATAAACTAGTTTACTATAAAAGTCAAGAAAAATATAGCAATTTAACTATATGATATATTAACTCATTTTTCTCTTTAAGAACACTTCTATTGAATTTTTTCACTTTAAGTGGTATACTGACCTAAAGGCGACTTTAAAAATAAATTAACCTCAAAACGAAAGGATTTCAACATGAAAATAATTGTCACAGGATTTCAACCTTTTGGGGGCGAAACGGTAAATCCTTCTTACGAAGCAGTGAGATTACTCGAAAACTACATTTCTAACGCAGAAATCATCAAGCTTGAATTACCTGTTGTTTTTGATAAAGCAGCTAAAATATTGAATGAAAAAATAGATGAAACTAACCCTCTTGCAGTGATTTGTGTTGGTCAAGCTGGAGGCAGAACCTCTATCTCCGTCGAAAGAGTTGCTATTAATCTCATCGACTCTTCCATCAAGGATAACGATGGAAATCAACCAATCGATAAAAAAATAACAATAGACGGTGAAAACGCTTATTTCTCCACTCTTCCCATCAAAGCTATCGCCACATTAGTCAGAGAAAATGGAATTCCATGTTCCATTTCAAACTCTGCTGGAACATACGTGTTCAACGAGTTGATGTATCAAGTTTTGTACCACATCAACAAAAACAAATTAAAGACAAAAGCCGGGTTTATTCATGTTCCGTTCTCGTGTGAGCAAGTCTCGGCTAAAGAATCCTCTTATGCGAGCATGACTGTAGAAAACATTTCAAAAGGAATAAAGCATGCGATTGAAGCGGTTGTGAATTGTAAAGAAGACATTCACTCAATTGAGGGGAGCACTCATTAATCCTCTAACATTTTTTTGTAATTCAAGTCCACCAAGAGCGCTCCAAGCGGTGCTGTCACTATAATTGCAAGCACTGCAACCGTTAGGATTATCTCGCCCGACGGCAAGCCTAAACCTAGTGGAATTGAACCTATCGCTGCTTGAACTGTTGCCTTTGGTAAATACGCAAAAATGCAGAAACCACGTTCTTTATTATTCAAATTAGTTTTTACTAAACTTAGATACACTCCCAAAGAACGCACAATCAATCCTATGAAAATCACCACAAAAGCAGGTAGCCCTGCTTTAAAAAGATAATCAATTTCAACCGTTGCACCTACCAGCACAAACAATATAAGCTCTGCTGCAATCCACAGCTTGCCAAATTTCAGCGACAATCTTCGGGTAACGCTTTCAACACTTTTCAACTTGAAAACGCAAGTCATTGTTACAACTGCTAAAAGTCCGGAAAATGGGAAATTCACCATGCTTTCTGCAGAAACAATCACAAACGAAATTCCAAGAATTATCACAACCTTTGCGCTGTTTCGAATATGTTTTTTTAATTTATGAAACTGTTCAAAAAACACGCTTAAGATTACTCCAAAAACAAAACCAATAAACACGCCCAAAATCATCGAAACAGGAGCACTATATATAGAAACTGAGTCTATTCCTTGCCCCGAGGCGACACTTAGCAAGCCTGTGAACAACACAATTACAAAAACATCATCACATGAAGCTCCAGCCAAAATCATTTGTGGTATGCTTTTTTTAGTTCCGCAGTTAATTTCAATCAAATTCACCATTCGAGGAACAATAATCGCCGGAGAAACTGCAGCTAAAACTGTGCCCATGAGCAGTGCTTCAACAAAAGAAATTCCGAACAAAAGTGGAGCAACTGCAGCATAAATAAGTATTTCAAGCAAAGCGGGTAGGAAAGCCATCAAAATAGCGGGCCTACCCACTTTTTTCAAGTCATGTATGTCAAGACTTAACCCAGCTTTCAGCAATATGATAATCAACGCAATTTGCCTTAATTCTTGAGAAATATTTAATATCTTAGGGTCAAGAAAATCAAGCACAAAGGGACCTAATACAATTCCACTGAACAACATTCCGATTATACCGGGAAGTTTCAGTTTCTTACATATTCCCGACATTGCAAGCCCCACTAAAAATATTAATCCCAATGATAAAAGCATACTTAAATTCCTTTCATTACCCTCATATAATTTATGTTAGATTTAACTAGATTATTACGCAAATTTTTAGTGACAAATACAGCATTTCATGGTAGAATTAAACTATGAAATTATTTTTTTCTTAAAAATAAGAAAGGTCGCTCCATGTTGCTTAATATACACTTTTTGTGCTTTAGTTTTGCAACATCGACAGGTTTCAGATATGATTAATTATTTTTATGCTGATTTAGATAATGTTGAAAAAATCAACTCCATTTGCGAGAATTGTTGGATTAATCTGGTTGACCCCACCCCTGAAGAAATAGCATATATCTCCATACAAACAGGCATTGAAGAATCTGTTTTGACCGAAACTTTGGACGAAGAGGAAACTTCGAGAATTGACAGTGAAAAAAACTATACTGTTATCATCATCGACACCCCAACCTCTGAAGAAAAGCACGGAAAACAAACTTACATCACCATACCAATGGCGATTTTTCTAACAAAAAAATACACGCTCACCCTTTGCACCGAAGACACTCCTTTGCTTGGTAGATTTGAAAATGGTAAAATCAAAAATTTTTCTACAAAAATGAAATCAAGATTTACTCTCCAAATTCTATACAGAAATGCAACATTATTTTTGCAATACCTGAGAAGCATTAACAAGAAAAGCGAAATCGTTGAAAAACGACTAAACCACTCCACACAGAACAAAGAATTAATTCAATTGCTTGAGCTTGAAAAAAGCCTTGTTTATTTTTCAACTTCTTTGAAAGGTAACGAGCTGGTTTTGGATAAACTGCTCAGATCTCAGTCAATCAAAAAATATCCTGATGATGAAGAATTACTCGAAGACACCATAATTGAGAATAAACAGGCTATTGAAATGTCTGGAATATACAGTGGAATTCTTTCAGAAACAAGAGAAGCTTTTTCTTCTGTCATCGCAAACAACTTGAACCGAGTGATGAAGACTCTTGCAGTAATCACGATTGTTATGTCGATACCCACGATGGTTTTCAGTGCATATGGCATGAACTTTCCATCGGGTGAAATTCCACTTTCAAACAACCCCTACGGATTTTGGCTGGTGATTGGAGGTTCAGCGCTTTTAGTTTTAATTGTGATTTTAATCTTTACCAAAATCAAGATGTTTAAATAATGTTACTTTGAATTTTTTCTGTTCTTTTCTCTATCAATTCATTAATATTGCCATATAAAATATTCTTCTGAGCATTTTCACTGAGGCTTGAAAGCACTTTGAAATAATCGGGAGAATATTTTTTTTGACTGTTTTGATAGTCACCTGTCAAATCAAGTCCAAAAATAAACCTTTTGCTATACTCTTCTAATAACAATTTATACTCTTTATTGTTCATGCAAGAAGCGCTTTTAATCCAAAACGAGATATCAAAGTACAAATTGTTAAACTTCTCGAGATACCCCCGAACCAAATCGGTGCTTGGCATAATATAGTCTAATCCTTTTGAAAAATCATATCCAATATGAGACCAAATAAAAGTTGTATCCCCACAAATCTCAATAGCATTTAGCAATCCGTTCACGCACGAGCAATCACAGTGCACCATGACAGGTGCACAAAACTTTCCAGCAATTCTAAAAATCTCCAACACAATAGCATCGTCGAAAGTAATGTTTTCAAACCCACACTCACGAGCTCCTTTATGACCAATAAGCAATTCGCCAAACCCAAAAAAGCCTTTTTCTAAACACTGTTTTGCATATTTGCTATCGCTTTCTTTATAATCAAACTGGCAAGCAAAAGGAATTATCATATCAGGATATTTTTCATACCACGCCCATGTTGTTTCATCAACTTTAGTATTCTTCGGAAAATTGTGTCCAAACAGGATAATTTTTTCTAAATTTAAGTCTTTCATACTGTCATAAAGCGTGTTGAAATCGTTCTCATCTTTTGACAAATGCCTATG
>CAYJBU010000014.1:8193-10394 GCA_964368155.1 uncultured Eubacteriales bacterium
GCTAGCCTTTCCCCTCTTTCAGAATTTACATAATAACTCTGTCTGTCGCCTTGACCACCACTTGCGTTCCAAGCGAAATATTCATACCGGTTTCCAAATGTGCTATCCTCTCGTCTACTTCACAACTAATGTTAAGTTCGCCCAAGGCGCCTCTTAAACGGCATTCTTTTTCAACCTTTTTCATTCCTATTTTTCTGGCGAATTCAATCGCTTCTTCAATGTCATCAAATGTCTTATTCCCGTCAAGGTCGTAAATAATAAAATTTCCCGATAAATCTTCGCCTTGAGGCGCTTGCAATATCTCTATGTGAACTTCTGCAGAAATGTCAGAAATAATTGCACCAACAGCATTTGCAACTTGAGAGTGTTCAGGAATGATACATTCGGCTTGCAGTGCTGATGCTACTTTTGGCAAGAAAATACCTGTCGGAGCACCAACTCCCACGAGGGTATGCTCTGTCAAAAAGTTTAATTTAAACATACTAGAATGCGGAGATTTAGCATTTCGCCATGCTTTTCTCACAAGTTTTAATGTATTCTCATCGAGTTCACTTTGCGCATATTCATTTCTTTCGTGGCTAAGCAATATTCTAATGATATTAGTATACAAAGTTTCACAAACATGCTCATAAACTTGCTCGCAAAAAATATCCATATCTTCATGATACATTTGAGAAGCGGCGAACTGTGCGCCTAGTTTTGCACACTCAACATCATATTTTACAAAGTCGCCTTTAATATGCATGATGTCAGTAGGTGTCAACCCACAACGAAGCACCAACCCTTCATTTTCTAATCTCTCGGACTTCAAGTGGTAGAAATCGAATTCAATATCATCTTGTTGAGTGAAGGACAAAATGCCATTTTGCAACTTTTTAAGTAACTCTTGCTCATGCTTAGTATATCTGCTTAAATCGCTCGGCATCTTTATAAGTACTAAAAATTCATGAAGTGGAAGTCCACTTTTTCTTTTGCTTTCAACTAGATTTTCTAAATATGTTTTAACCTGTGGATATTTTTTTCCAGCAACACAAAGAGGTTCAACTCTGCGATTATCAAAGTGCAATCTGTGGTTATCGATATAAATTCTGCTGTCACCACCTAATGCAAAAGTGTCTATGAAAACTCCTGGGACTTGAGTTCTGTAACCACCTATTTTAACTCCTTTAACCATGACAGGCTCATTTTTCTCAACGATTGAAATATCGGTTGTTGTTCCGCCCATGTCAATAATAATTGCATTGGGAGTGTTCGCTAAATAGCGTCCCCCCACCACGCTTGCAGCAGGGCCACTCAAAATAGTTTTTACAGGGTGAAGCGAAGCATAATCTTGTGCCATCAAACTCCCATCACTTCTAACTACCATTGTATGTATCGAAAGATTAGTTTCTGTCAAAACTTTTTTAATCGCATCGATAAACTCTTGCATTACAGGCAACAAACGGGCATTCAAAAATGCAGTCGCACCGCGCTCGAATACATTAAGTTCCAAAGCTACTTCGTGAGCTGCAACAACAGGCAGTTCATAGATATCCTTAATCATAAGAAGCAATTTTTTCTCAGAAAAAGCCCCTGTTTCACTCGGTTTATATTCTGTTATTGCAACCGATTGCGCTTCTTCTAAAAAATCTACCATTTCTTTTGACTTCAAAGTATTTTCAAAGTCTTCCCCATCTTGCATTTTAGGCAAACAGTAAATATCCGTTTTATCTAAGTTATAGTGAGTTTTAACGTCCGTAAATTTCAGATGCTGTTCTCCAACACCCACAAAAATCATTTTACCTCTTCCACCTTTTTTTTCGACACACGCATTCGTCGCAAGAGTGGTAGAAAGTGCCATCACTTTAGCTTTTTTCACCAAATCGCTTGGCAACAATTCAATCGCATTTTTAATTCCCACACTCAAATCACTTTTTGTAGTCGGCGTTTTTGCTGTTGCAAGAATTTTATTTGTTAATCTGTCAAAAAGAACAATATCAGTGTAAGTTCCACCAGTGTCAATGCCAATGCCTATACTCATATACAAACTCCTTCTGTCGACCAAATTCGACAAGTTTTCTTATATCATACACCATTATACTCCTGAAAAACAAAAAAAGCTAGGTAATTTTCCCTTATATTTGGGTGATAATCACTAATGTAACAATACACAAAAATAAGGGAGGACTTTCTCACCCTCCCAAAAGGAGGGTGTGTCCTCC
>CAYJBU010000014.1:10494-12115 GCA_964368155.1 uncultured Eubacteriales bacterium
AAAAGGAGGGTGTGCCCTCCCCAAAAATAAATCTATTCTTATCGGACAAAGATGAAGCCTGTCCCCACAGTAGTAATTTGTTTGATTTGAAGTAAGACTTCGTTCACGCGACAACACTTAATGCTATCTATGAAATCTCTTTTTTATCTCTTCTTTAAATGTTTTATCCGCAAAAAAATACAGACCTAAAGCAATAATCGCACTGCTAATAACCGATACGAACATACCCCAAGGCAAGTTTGAAAAACCAAACAAATAAATTGGAATTGGGGTAATTCCCAAAATCGTTACACTTATTATATAACCAAAATATTCAGAAAAAAGTCGCTTACTGCGAATTGCCAAAAACATCAAATAAAGTGATGTTCCGATTATCAAATATGGGAAAACATAATTTGTCGACCAAAATGACATCCCAAAAGATAAATCTATTATGAAAATGAAAACCGAAACCAAAATTAAGTTTTCAAAAATTTTCGCTCCAAATCTCTTAGATGTAGATTTTACGACCGAAAAAACCGCAGTTGAAAAAATCAAAGAAGCACTCACTACAATCGACCAAATCGCATCGCCTTCTTCGTGAGTAAAAAAATTAATATATATGCAAATTAGAGAGGCAGTAACAGTGACAAACAAAGGAACATTTCTAAGTGCAGATTTGTGCGTTACAATGTCGTTATATTCAGGATACTGCACATTAGTGTCTGCAGTTTTCTCAAAATTTTGAAAACACAGTGGACATTTTTTTTCGCTTTCAAAAACCTCTACATTGCATTTACTGCATCTGTTCATTTTCGCCTCCCCAACCATTGGAATACAATTGAACTTCTGTTTCAGCGCGCTTAGTTAGCGTTGTGAAAAATCTTCTAATAACACTAGTGTCTGTAATAGACCTGATAAAATTGATTGAAAGTTTATCTTCAAATGAGCACAATCCGCAATTCAAGGGAGTTTTTTGCGTAGGATACATCAGAACCTCCATGTGCTCAACATAGGGTTTAATTCCGTCAGGAAAATCAATTTTTCCAATATTTGAAACAGAAATAGTTTTAACCGACTCTCCTGTCACGCTATACCCCAAAGGAATGAACATTTTCTTAATCACAAGCGGAGTGCTTTTAGAAAAAGCATTTTTAATCATTTTAACATTTTTCCCCGAATCACTTTCTAACTTTTCCGGATGAATGGCAACACTTAACTGCTCAGATATAGAAAGAATCAATTCTTCAAAAGTGGTGAATTCGGTCATTTGGTATCCAACGTACGCCACCCCAAAAAAATTTTTCAAGGTTTTAGACGGGAATATTTTTCTTAAGTTAATTGGAACAGCAACAACAATCGCTTTTTTACTAGAGTTTAATTTTTGCTTTTCCTCATAAATCGCAGATATCAAGTTTGCTATCAAAAACTCTGTGATAGTACAAGAATGTTTTTTGCATACTTGTTTCATAGCAGCTACAGAAACAATTCCGCTAACCACACAATGTCCTTTTTTCTTGTACTTTTTCCCACTAAGTCTAAAAGCAAACTTGTTCATTGGAGACTTTTTAATCTGTTCTTGTTGTGAAAAATGTTTGCTAAAACTATCCTCAACATTAGCTTCATCTCGTTCATCAAACAG
>CAYJBU010000014.1:12125-26401 GCA_964368155.1 uncultured Eubacteriales bacterium
CTTTTCCTTGTGAATCAACATTTCCATGCTTCATACAGATATAATAATACACCAGACTTTTCAAAAATTCAACGATTCCACTACCATCGGTAATGGAGTGAAATGCTTCGACAGAAATTCTGTTTCCATAATACAAAACTTTGAGAATATATCCTTTGTTTTCAAAAGCTATTATTGTTGAACATGGCGAATCTTCTTCTTTTTCAACTGTAAAATGAATGTAGTTTTTATCAAAATAGTTCCAAAAAAAGCCTTCACGCAATCTAAGAAAAAACAAATGATATCGCTCATAAATCATATTTACTGCAAGTTGAAGTGTTTTCGGGTCAATTTCTTCGTTCAAAATTGTTGCAACCCTGAAAACCGCAGAATTATTTTTCTTTTTAATAGTTGGGTAAAGTTTCGCTGCAACATCTAATTTATTATGCTCTTCCATTTTATTACCCATTCTTTTCTACATAAATTTAGTTTGTGCAAAATAGTCCTATGATTTCTAATCAATAATCTTGGTACAAGCAGTCAAGATTATACACTTATATTACATAAAACAATATTCAGCCGCTTAAATAACAGATTCAATTATTATAAATCTACCTGCTTTACATCTTTTAGATACTCATCATATGTGGTATATCTATCGATTACTCCACCATCGGGCAATATTTCGATAATTCTGTTTGCAGATGAATTTATAAATTCGTGGTCGTGGCAGGAGAATAAAACAACCCCTTTAAAATCAATCAATCCGTTGTTAACTGCTGTAATTGACTCAAGGTCGAGGTGGTTTGTCGGCTGGTCTAAAAGAAGAACATTGCTTCCGTACATCATCATTCTTGAGAGCATACAACGAACTTTTTCTCCTCCTGATAACACTTTAACAGCTTTATACACGTCATCACCCGAGAATAACATTTTGCCCAAAAATCCTCTTAAATATGTCTCTGTTGTATCTTTTGAATATTGCTCCAACCATTTTACTATGCTGTCGTTACACTCGTCAAAAAACTCTGTGTTATCTTTTGGGAAATAAGACTGGCTTGTAGAAACTCCCCATTTAAAGCTCCCACTGTCAGCAGTGTCATGCTCCATCAAAATTTCGAACAAAGCAGAAATAGCAAATTCGTTGCTTGCCAAAAACGCTACTTTGTCGCCTTTGTTAAGAATAAAAGAAACGTCTTTCAAAACTTGGGTATCACCAATAGTTTTGTTTAAATCTGTTACAGAAAGCACGTCTTTTCCAAGCTCTCTATCCATTTGAAAGCCCACATAAGGATATCTTCTTGAAGAAGCAGGAAGCTCTTCTACTGTCAATTTTTCAATCAATTTTTTTCTTGATGTAGCTTGACGAGATTTAGATTTATTAGCAGAAAATCGTTGAATAAAGTTCTGTAAATCTTTGATTTTCTCTTCCGCTTTTCTATTTTGTTCTTTAAGCAATTTTTGAATTAACTGGCTAGAATCATACCAGAAATCATAGTTACCTACATACATTTTAATCTTGCCATAGTCGATATCAACGATATGAGTACACACGTTATTGAGGAAATATCTGTCATGGGAAACAACAATAACTGTTCCATGATAGTCCATCAAAAAGTTTTCTAGCCAAACAACAGATTTTGCGTCTAGTCCGTTTGTAGGCTCGTCCAAAAGAATAATCGCAGGCTCGCCAAAAAGTGCTCTTGCTAGCAAAACTTTAACTTTTTCGCCCTCAGGCAAATCGCTCATGAAATTATATAATATATCGGATGAAAGCCCCAAACCTTGCAAAAGTCTTGCAGCGTCTGTGTCTGCATCCCAACCATTTAACTCTGAAAAGTCAGCTTCCAGCTCTGCAGCACGATTTCCGTCCTCTTCAGTAAATTCTTCTTTTTCGTATATCGCATCTTTCTCTTTCATAATAGAGAACAATTTTTCATTTCCGCCAACAATTGTGTCGAAAACACTTTGGTCTTCATATGCAAAGTGGTCTTGCTTCAAAACAGACATTCTCAGTTTTTCGTCAATGGTAATTGTACCTTTCGACGGCTCTGACTCACCCGAAAGCAACTTCAAAAAGGTGGATTTTCCTGCGCCATTTGCACCGATAATACCATAACAGTTACCGGGATTGAAGATAAGGTTTACATCGGTGAACAGATTATCACCACTAAAATTCAAGGAAACTTCTGAAACATTAATCATTTAATAACATACTCCATATAAAATTATTTTATGTCATACATTTTACCATAAAATGCTCAAAAAAAAAAGACATATTTTCAAAATAAAAGTTAAAAGTCTGTGACTTTTGCAAAAAAAATATTATTTGTTTCAAATTTACACTACTTTAGTTATATTTACCAAATTATACATTTATTTTTTGGACTGACTTTTTGAAAAATAGTAGAAAAATTTTATTTTTTATGATAAACTAAGGCTGATTGATATATTTTACTTCTTAAAATCATTGCATAATTTATAAGTGTATATCGGTCAAATTTAACTAAAATGAATTTATTAAGGAGTTTTGTGTTATGATTTCTCAAAACGACAGACTTATTTTAAGAAAACTTGCAAACAAAAAGTTGGAAATTGCAAATTCACCCGAAATGGCTGAAATCCTAAAAAAATGGGTAGCTCTTGGTGAGCGCAAATGCATAGAACCACCTGTGCGCCTGTGTTTCAGTGGATTTAGAGACGAAATTATTTTACCTCAAATGCAATGCGAAGGCGAACAAGCAAGGTCGATTGAATATGGTTTATACTCTTCAATCGCCGGCAGAGATTTGTTCAACGACGACACGCCTGTTCCGGCATATTTTGGTGTTAATCACAGCATTAGCTCAAAATTGTTTGCAAACATGGCGACTCTCACAAGAGCTGGCAAAAACAGCGCTTTGGCTTTTCACATTGACCCAATTGTTGAAGATTTAAAAGACGATATCGACAAACTTAAAACAGGAACTTTTTCTGTTAATCGTGAACAAACTAAGAAAAACATGGAGTTAATGGACGACCTTTTCGGCGACATTTTACCTGTAAAATTGGTAGGTGGATGCCTAAACGGACCTATGTCAAACCCATTAGTTCATTTAATGGGAATGGAAAATTACTATGTTTCTATGTATGATTATCCAGACGAATTGCATAAAGTTATGGATGATTTAACAAGTTATTACGAGCGTTTTTACGACTTCTTGGAAGAAGAAAAATTGCTTTTACCTACTGTCGAATTTTCTGGAGTTGGACAAGAAACTTTTGCTTTTACAAATGAACTCCCAACAGAAAATATCACTAAAACCACACAGTGCTGGGGCTTTTTAGAATCTCAAGAAACAGTGTCGGTTTCTCAAGAAATGTTTGGGGAATTCATGCAACCATACATGGAAAGGCTCATCAACAGAATGGGACTTTTATCCTACGGTTGCTGTGAACCAGTTCACACACGTTGGGACGAATTCCTTTCAAAACAGCCAAAACTAAGGAGGCTTTCTGTCACTCCGTTCAATGACGAAACTATTGTCGGCGATATGCTAAGAGGTAAAAAAATCATTTATTACAGTAAGCCAAGAGCGAATGACGTCACCAACAAAGGCCCACTAGATGAAAGCTCCATCAAAGAATATATTAAAGGAGTTGCGAAAAATGCGAGCGGCTGCCTGTTTGAAGTCACTCAAAGAGAAGTAGGTACTGTTTACAACGACCCAAACAGAGGCAAAAGGTATGTCGAGCTTCTAAAAGAAGGAGTTGCAGAGGGTTGGACTCCGTAGTGTTATTTTAAAACAGCATATTATATCTTGCAAATTCTACGTATAAATATACAGGGAATGATTGGTATACGAACTAGGTAATATTTACCTTTTTCGAAAAATCAATCATTCCCTATTTTTATATCGCAAGGGGCTGTCGCATTAATTATCTCACCCCCTAGGCATTAAATCAACGCTAAATGTCCAAGTTATTACATGACCACCATAAATTTCTAGCTCCGCATCAATCTTGTTTTGAATTAAATCTTGCGGTAATGAATTATCTTCTCCACTTATACCCGTTGATAGAGAATAAAAAGTATCTATTGTTACTTCCTCGTCAGCTTTGTTGCTACTTATTTTCCCAGTATACCTAAGCATATTTCCACGTATGTCTTCAAAGTCGTCAAAAATGAATTGAGGAGTCACCATAAAATCTGTTTCTTCTTTCAATTTTTCGTGAATAGCGACCATTTTTTCGGTGTAATTTTCCAATCCATCTTCACTTTCGGCGCTTATCACTGTGTTAAATTGTATCGCAGTAAGCGAAGTGTCTATATCGCTTTGGTCGTCATTATTTATCAAAAATCCAAAGTTTGCAGTGCCCTCAATCTCCAAATCTTCATAGTACACTGGAATTGAAAATGAATATGTATCTTCGTCAATATTATTTGACTTTTGCGCATGGTCAATCCCCAACCCCTCAACAACTTCCTCCACAGTGCTGTACCACGGGAAGTTTTCAAAAGACAACTCGCCCTCAACAAAAGCCTGTGGTGAAAAACTTATTACAACTCTGTCCTCTGCTACTGTTTCACTCGTGCAAGCACAGAGAATTAATGCCATCATCAGCGCTAAAGTTATTGTTTTTAATAATTTGTTCATAAAAAAACCCCCTTGCCTAGTATTGCGTACTGTTAAGTTAAATGAAAATTGATGTACAGACCTTTACTTAATTAATTTTATTTTATAAGTGACTTCTCTAGCTATTATTACTATGATATTGATTGCTAAAAGTCCAAATAAAACATTTTGAGGATACCATGAAACACCAGCGTATGTTTGGGAATGAAAACTCGTTAATAAATTGGTGCTACCTAAGTAATCGTTATTAAACATTTCTATCCAAGGAAAAATCAAACCATAATTATATGTATACAATATATCAAAGTCCTTATATTTATGTCCATCAACAAACTGAATTAACGGAAAAAGAATTAGAGATAACGTTAAAACAATGTTAGCTTTCTTTTTTAACGAATAATTAATAAATAAATTTTTCATTATTCTTTACACTCTATCAATAAAAATGTCTTGTTAAACTGCTAGTATAATCAGCTTGAACAGGCAGTTAATTATTATTTTTTTTAGATTGTATAATCAGCAGTGCCTCTATAATAAGAACTACTATAATCACAATTAAGCACAATGCATAAACCATGCCGAAATGTGGTGTGAATTCATTTTGATTGAATACCACATGTACATTATATATGTGAACCATTCTTGCAATTTGTGGGAGAGTTTGTTGTATTATCATACAAACAAAAATTGTCATCATCGATAAAATCCCACACACACCAACTAAAATAAAGATAATTTTTTTCAAACTTAATCACCCTCCAATCAATTTTAATTCGAATTTAGAATTTAGAGAAACAACAAACCATCGGACTCACTACTTTCTTAATTTTATTCAAATAATCAAAATCACTCGAACACAATATGTAAATATTATATTTTTTTATAACATTATTATATTTTATTGTACAAATCTATCGTATTAATATAATAACACATTCATTTTGTTTTGTCAATTAAAACGCACGAAATGTTCATATTTCATACATGAAATACCTTTAAATCCATTTTTCGGGTAACTATTCAATATAAATCTGCACTAGTTCTGTGTCATATCGATTGTTCCTGTTAATTACCGAAAAGCTAACCAGAGTAGGGACAGGCGTGGAAGCCTGTCCCTACTCTGGTTTGTTGATTTTGATGAAAAAACTCCTTAACTCAACAGCCCCTACTTTTTGTCCAGCCCTTTTAGGGCTGCTTTAACCTTAATGCGACAACCCCGTGGTTCGTTTTGTCAATAAACTCACCACAATTACACTTTATGATTTATCAAAGTTTCGTCACCGCTCCATTTTATTAATTCCTCATGCAGTTTCGGCAAATGTCTTTTTAAACTAGTCGCTCTGCCTTGATTTGTGATAAAACAGTGCCTTGTTGCACCCGAATTGCACAGCTCTCCACGTTGGTTAAAAAGCTCGTATGAAATGTTCATTCTAGTTCCAGTGTACAAATCAATTTTAATTCTTACTTCTATTATATCGGTTAATCTAACCATTTTATGATAGCGACTTTGCACTTCAATTACAGGGATTTGAATACCATCTTCTTCAATTTTTTCTATTGGAAATCCTGCTTTTTCAAGGAAATCCACCCTACTCTCCTCGTACCACCTTATATAATTTGAATGATGAATGACTGCCATTTGGTCTGTTTCATAATAATGAGGTTTTCTTGTGTAAGTAAAAAACATAACGAAAATCCTTTCTTAAAACTAAAAATTGTTAAAATTGCTAGTCTCTCTCGCCCAATATATGACAAAAAAATTGTATGCAAAGTGATACCATAATCATAACGGAGTGGAAGCGAGGTGGTAATATTACAATTTATGTTGACATTTTATTTATCGTAAATTTATATGTCGATTATTTCATTTTGCTCTCGGTAAAGCAATATTTTCAGCTGAGGGTAAAAACTGTAAGATTGCTTTTTGGCGCATTGCTTGGTGCAAGTTTCAGCTTGCTTTCTCTTTTATCATTTTTGGAAATTGTTAACTATATTCTAGCCCTTTTATTCGGTGTAATTATCACACTTGCAACCTTTTATCCCATGAACAAAAAAATGCTTTTGAAATGCTATTGTGGTTTTTTATCTTTAAGTTTCGGCTTTAGTGGAATGGTACTTTTGCTCTCACAAATCACCAGTAATGCTGTTGTAATCGGTGGAAAACCATATTTTCAAATATCGCCGTTATTGCTTTTTTTATTCACTATTTTAAGTTATTTATGCTCTGGTCTGTTGGCAAAATTTCACGGCAAATGGGAAAATCGTTTGGATTACTGTAAAATAATCATAGAGGGAGCAGATCAACAAGTTGAACTGTTTGCAAAAATTGACACAGGCAACAGTTTGAAAGAACCTTTTTCGGGGACACCTGTAATTGTTGCTGAAAAAGAGGAATTATCAAAAATCACCGACGACAAAGATATGTATAGGCTTATTCCATATAATAGTTTGGGAGGTTCGGGACTTCTTCCAGCTTTTAAGCCAAAAAATATTTACATAAAAAAAAGTGGCAAAACACTGGAGTGTTATGTTGCTATTTATGACGGTAAATTGTCTACCGGCAGTTACAACTGCATTATTTGTCCCGAATTAATATAAGGGGTGTGTTATGAACTTTGTAAATAAGATAATAAATAAAATCAGCTTTTTCATCGAAAAAATGATGAGTGAACCCAACGACTATTGTCACTACATAAACGGGTCCGAAACCCTTCCTCCTCCACTTAGCACGAAGCAAGAGCAGGAAATCATCGAAAACATCAAAAAAGGGATTGACGGTGCAAGAGAACCGCTCATCACTCACAATTTACGCTTGGTAGTGTATATCGCAAAAAAATTTGAAAGCCCCGGTGCCTCTGTTGAAGATTTAATTTCAATAGGGACAATAGGGCTTATAAAAGCAGTCAATACCTACAGTGTTGACCGAAATATTAAACTGGCTACATATGCTTCAAGGTGTATCGAAAACGAAATTCTAATGCACCTTAGAAAAAGTTCAAACTTAAAGCAAGAAATATCAATTGACGACCCTTTAAATGTCGACTGGGACGGAAACGAACTTTTGCTCTCTGACCTGCTTGGGAGTGACCCCGATGCAGTTGGAAGAGACATTGAATACGAGGCCGAAAAGGCTCTTCTATTAGGCGCAATAGACAAACTTTCTTCAAGAGAAAAGCAAATAATGCAACTGCGTTTCGGACTTTCCCAAAACAAGGAGCACACGCAAAAAGAAGTTGCAGACAGCTTGGGAATTTCTCAATCCTATATCTCAAGGCTTGAAAAAAGGATTATCAAAAGACTTAAAATTGAACTTGAAAGAGTATCATAGGTCTCTTATTTTTTCTCTATATAATTTCACAATAAAGAACGAAGTTACAAGAATTGCTCCGATTTCGGCAAGTGGAAACGCCCACCAAACAGCAGATAATCCAAAAATGTTGCCAAGAATGAACGCTAGTGGCAAAATCAAAACCAATTGTCTTAAAATTGAATTTATCAAACTATATACACCGTTGCCCACTGCTTGGAACAAAGTGGCAGCGGTTATTGATATTGCGGCAAAAGGATAAACTATCGAAACAGTTCTCATCGCCGGAATTCCAATATCCAAAATCTCTTGAGTTGGCTGGAATAGCCCCAAGAGTTCTGCTGGAAAAATAACAAATGCAAGTGCCCCAGCGAGATTAATAGAAATTGCAATTGTAGCACCTATTTTCAAACACTGCAATAACCTTTTTTTGTTTCTTGCACCAAAATTATATCCCAGTATTGGCATAAGCCCACTTGTTAGCCCGAAAACAGGCATAAATATAAACGATTGCAACCTAAAATAAAGCCCAAAAACTGTGTAAGCTGCAGTGGAAAAACTTGATAAAATCGCATTCATTCCCATAAGCATTGCTGTTCCAACAGCATTCATTACAATGCTTGGAAATCCAACTTGATAAATTGATTTTACAATTCCAAAATCAACTTTGAACCCTTTGAGTTTATACTCAATCTCAAGTTTTTTGCCTCTTTTTGCAAAAGCAAAGAAAACTGCTATAATCGCTGCAACTAATTGACCTATTACAGTAGCTATTGCCGCTCCTGCAACTCCCATTTCAGGCAACCCAAAATAACCAAAAATCAAAATTGGGTCAAGCACAATATTTGTGATTGCACCCACCAATTGCATCACCATTGGTAAAATCATGTTTCCTGTAGCTTGAAAAGTTTTTTCAAATATCAATTGAATAAATATAAAAATTGAAAAAGCTGAAACAATGCTTAAATACTCAACACCCATTCGTACTATAGAGTCATTGCTTTCAAAAAGTCGATAAAACATTTCACAACCGACTAAACCGAACACCAAAAACAACAACCATGTAAGCACATTTAATACCAACCCGTGTGTTGCTACCGAACTCGCAACATCTCTTCTGCCTTCTCCCAGTTTTCGTGAAACCAAAGAAGAGGCACCTATAGCGGTGCCCACAGAAAAGGCTATAATTAAGTTTTGAACAGGCATTGCAAGCGATACTGCGGATAAAGCGTCTGTGCTATAAGTTGAAACATAATAGCTGTCTACTATATTGTACAGCGCTTGAACCATCATCGAGAACATAGCAGGAAGCCCCATTGATATTATCAACGGGAGCATTTTTGCCGTTCCCATTTTATTTTCTCTAAAAGTAGTATCTCTCAAAACTTCACCAAAACCTTATTTTAATATCTTTGTCATTGCTGCAATTAATCCCCAAACAACAAGGATAACTCCAAAAACAATGCCAAAAGCCACTCCCAGTGTTGGAAGAATTTCTATAACTGCATTTACGTCAATATTCATAATAGTGACCATTCCTTTCTAATAATAGCTACAATGTCTTGTTTCATTGTAATTAATTGACTATAAGCTGAAGTGTGAAATAAAAATCTTTTTTGAATATCTCTTTTCACACTAACAGCTCAACTTATTATTATCAATTGTCCAATTTTCTATTAACCGAACAAACCTAAAACAACTCCACCAGCAATAACCGATGCAATTTGACCTGAAACGTTTGCGCCGATTGAGTGCATTAATAAGAAGTTTTGGTTATCCTCTTGTTGTCCCATTTTGTGAACAACACGAGCAGACATTGGGAATGCACTGATACCTGCTGCACCAACCATTGGGTTGATTTTGTTTTTGCTGAACAAGTTTAGAAGTTTTGCAAAGAAAACTCCACCTGCTGTATCGAAAATGAACGCTACCATTCCAAGAGCTAGGATTAACAATGTATCAGGAGTTAAGAACAAATCCGCTCTCATTCTTGAAGCAACTGTAATTCCGAGTAAAAGTGTAACAAGGTTTGCCAAAACTTTTTGCGCTGTCTCTGAAAGACTTCCCAAAACTCCACACTCTCTGATTAAGTTACCGAACATTAAAAATCCAATTAACGCTACAGAACGAGGAGCAACAACACCTGCGATAACTGTTACAACAATTGGGAAAAGAATTTTTACTTTTTGTGAAATGCTCTCTGGTGAGTAAGCCATTTTAATTAAACGCTCTTTTTTTGTTGTGCACAAACGAATTACAGGAGGTTGAATAATTGGCACTAAAGCCATGTAAGAGTAAGCCGCAACCATGATTGCACCAATATATTTACTGTTTAGCGCATTTGCAACTACTATTGATGTAGGACCGTCTGCAGCACCGATAATTCCGATTGAAGCAGCATCATTAATATCAAAACCGAAAAATGTTGCCAAAGCTATTGTAAAGAATATACCGAATTGTGCCGCTGCACCAAACAATAACATTTTAGGGTTTGAAAGCAATGGACCGAAGTCAATCATTGCACCAATTCCGATGAATAATAGCAATGGGAATAATTCGTTGGAGATACCCGACCTAAACAACAAGTCGATAACTCCTTCTTCCACATGCACTGTTCCGTCCCCATTAACAATGGTTTGGTCAATAACTCCTGAGAATGGCAAGTTTACCAAAATCGCACCAAATCCCATAGGTAACAACAAAGTAGGTTCCATGTCTTTAGCAATCGCTAAATAAATCAGTAATCCTCCGATTGCCCACATGACGACCTGTTGCCAAGTTATGGCAGTTAGGTTAATCAAAATTTCTTCCATTTTTTACACTCCTTGATTTTTAAATATTGTAAGAGAGAAAAAGACCCTTGCCATAAAATAATTTTACGGCAAAAGTCTTGCTAATTAATCCATGTGCGGAGGTCATACCTCGTAATGACGCACCATGTCACACCGCCAAAGCAGTGTAAGCTACTCCCTTTTGTTATTCATTAGTATATAGCAACTTATATAATATGTCAAGACTATTAACGGAAAATTACTGAATTTTTACAAACATCTATCTTTTAGTTCCAAATAGCACTAATAAACAAAACTTTTGATACAATTTACTAGGTTTTTAAAAGTCAGTAAAAGTCAAAAGTAATATTCACAAACTATTTACAAATACTATATTGACATTTCTTCTCGAAAATGGTAAATTATATACATGAATTAGCACTCTAACTCTTCGAGTGCTAAAACTGCAAAGGTAGGGTGATGTAAATTGCTTACACCGAGAAAACAAAAAATACTCGACTGTATAATCAACTATTACATTAAGTACGGCGAGCCTGTCGGTTCAAAACTGATTGCTGGTGAAATAGGAGTAAGTTCTGCAACTGTTAGAAACGAAATGGCAGAGCTAACAGAAGAAGGATTGCTTGAACAGCTTCATACCTCCTCGGGAAGAATTCCTTCAGGATTGGGTTTTCGTTCATACATCAAGAACCGTGAAACTGCTTATATCGATGCTCAAAAGAAATCCATCTTCGACACACTGTTCCTCTCTTGTGGACCAGATGAACTTTTAAAAAAAGCCGCTTCAACTCTAGCAGGCGATTACGCTTGTATTATTAGTGAACCCGGCGACAAAAGCACTGTAATCAAGGCAATTCAGTTTGCGCAAATAAGCAGAAGAACTGCTTTGCTTATCTTACTCAGCTCCGCAGGGACAGCAAAAACAAGGGTATTTAAATGTGATTTTGATTTAAACCAAGAAATGCTTCGAATTTTCTTTAGAGCTTTCAACGAGAAATTGATGGGAATTTCACTTTCGGAAATCACTCCAGCTTTTCTACAAAATTTCGCGATATCTTTAGGAGAATTATCAATATTGATGTCGAGTGCAATTGTGGCTTTATATGAATCGGTAGAAGAAACATCAAAGGCAGAGTTAATTGTAAAAGGTCAAACAAAGCTTTTTATGCATAACTCTTTAAGCGCGCAAACTCTTCTGGCTTTTTCGGAACTGATTAACAATCCCGAACAATTTAGAGAGACACTTATGAGAAGAACTACAAAAATTTCGGTTATTCTTGGAGGCGATCCAATTTTCCCTCAATTATCCGATGCTGGGATAGTTAGTGCAAAATACAGCATTGACAAGGTAGATTCAGGAATTATTTCTGTGATAGGTCCTTTAAGAATGGATTACCCAAAAGTGATTTCAGAACTGAAATATGTAGCAAACTATGTGGGCGAAAGCCTCACAGCTTTTATAAAAGAAGAGATTTAGATTAGAATTTTCGCAGTGCAGGGCGCTACAATTTAAAAGATTTCACGCTCTTTTATTCTAGTTCAAATTGTGCTCTGTACCACTATTATTAGCAAATCGAAAATATGATTTTCAAATGAATACTCCAAGAAAGGCATGGTCAAAATTGTGATTGATGAAAACAAAGAAACGGTTGCAGAAGAAGTAACCGAGGAAACAGTGGACATGGAAACCGAAACCACTGTAGACGAAAAAGAAGACAAAAAGAAAAAGAAAAAGAAAATGTCAAAAGAAGCAATTGAAATTGAGTCATTAAAGGAAGAATTGCAAAAGCAAAAAGATACTTATATGCGTATTCTCGCAGAGTATGATAATTTCAGAAAAAGAAGCGCGGCGGAAAAAACAGCTGTATATAACAATGCAGTTTCAGACGCAGTAAACGCAATTCTACCCGTTGCAGATAACATCAACAGGGCGTTATCACAAGAGAACTCAAGTGCAGAAGACCTTAAGAAAGGTGTTGAAATGATTTGTAATCAATTCAACCAAAGCTTTGAAAAACTGGGAATAACCGCTGTGGGAGAAATTGGCGAAAGCTTTAATCCTGACATTCACAACGCCGTTTCCCATATAGACAGCGAAGACTTTGAAGAAAATGTTGTCTGCGAGGTTTTCCAAAAAGGTTATAAACTCAACGACAAAATTGTTAGACACGCAATGGTTCAAGTTGCAAATTAATTAAAAATTATTAAATTTATTTAAAGGTAGGTATTTTATTATGGCAAAGACAATAGGAATTGACTTAGGAACAACAAACTCATGTGTAGCAGTTATAGAAGCAGGCGAACCAGTAGTTATAGCAAATGCTGAAGGCGCGAGAACGACCCCATCTATCGTTGCTTTTTCCAAAACAGGAGAAAGAATGGTTGGTCAAGTAGCAAAACGCCAAGCAATCACAAATCCTGACAGAACTGTTGCTTCTATTAAAAGAGAAATGGGAACAAATTATAAAGTTAACATAGACGACAAAAGCTATACTCCACAAGAGGTTTCTGCTATGATTTTACAAAAATTAAAAGCAGATGCAGAGGCTTATTTGGGCGATAAAGTTACAAGCGCAGTTATCACTGTACCAGCTTACTTCACAGATGCTCAAAGACAAGCGACAAAAGACGCAGGTAGAATTGCTGGGCTAGAAGTAAAAAGAATTATTAACGAGCCAACTGCAGCTGCTCTTTCTTATGGCATTGACAAAGATAACGACCAAAAAGTTATGGTTTATGACTTGGGTGGTGGTACATTCGACGTTTCAATTATCGAAATGGGCGATGGCGTTCAAGAAGTTTTGGCTACAGCAGGTAACAACAAACTCGGTGGAGACGATTTTGACGAGAGAGTTATCAACTGGTTGGCAGACAGCTTTAGAGCAACAGAGGGCGTTGATTTAAGAAACGACAAAATGGCTATGCAAAGACTTAAAGAAGCTGCAGAAAAAGCAAAAATTGAACTTTCAGGCATGACAAACGCAAACATCAATCTTCCATTTATCACAGCTGATGCGACTGGACCAAAACACTTAGATTTAACTCTTTCAAGAGCGAAATTTAATGAAATCACAGCTGATTTAGTTGAAAAAACAATGGGACCTGTTCGTCAAGCTCTTCAAGATTCAGGCCTTGCAATTGGCGAAATTAACAAAGTTTTGATGGTTGGTGGTTCTTCAAGAATTCCTGCAGTTCAAGAAGCAGTTAAAAACTTTATCGGAAAAGACCCATTCAAAGGAATTAACCCAGACGAATGTGTTGCAATCGGCGCTGCTATTCAAGCAGGCGTTCTAGGCGGTGAAGTTGAAGGATTATTATTGCTCGACGTTACTCCACTTTCACTAGGAGTTGAAACAATGGGCGGAATCATGACTAAAATCATCGAGAGAAACACAACAATCCCAACAAAGAAAAGCCAAGTGTTCTCAACTGCTGCAGACGGCCAAACTCAAGTTGAAGTTAACGTGTTGCAAGGTGAAAGAGAATTCGCAAGAGATAACAAACAACTCGGATTATTCAAACTCGATGGAATTGCTCCTGCACCAAGAGGCATACCACAAATCGAGGTTAGCTTTGATATAG
>CAYJBU010000015.1:0-286 GCA_964368155.1 uncultured Eubacteriales bacterium
TTTTTGAAAAACAAAAAATCGCTACACACGACTCTGATATTTCAATTGTTCCCATTATTCCAAAGAGTGATGGCGATTTAGCTGAAATAGACTTGATATTAAACACTTTACACCAAGTTCATAACAGTATTATAGAAAATAGAATTAACTACAATTTATTTTTTGAAACTGATAAACATTCTGCTTTTACACAAGTTAATAACGACGAAGATTTTGTTGATGCTTTAGATAAAATTTATGCTATGCAATATGAATTTAGCTTGGAAGATGTTGAATTCCCAGAGAA
>CAYJBU010000015.1:397-758 GCA_964368155.1 uncultured Eubacteriales bacterium
TTTTTGAGAGTACAAATATTACACCTATAATTATGCAAGGAAATATGTGATGTTAAAAAAAGAACATATAGAATTTAGCGGTGAATTAAATAACAAAACATTTATTTCAGAGTTAATAGAGTCAATTCTACTAACCCTGTCTTGTTTTGTGTCTCTATATACTATAGGCATTAATTTCCTTTCACTCGGTTATGCTTCTGAAGGCGGACTCGGTTTCATATTTATTTGTTCGTTTATCCCGACAAGTGTTTTCATTATAATTTTCAAGAGCAATTTGTTTATAAAGTGGATTTTAACTTCTCTAATATTGGTCCTATTTTTGCTTTACACTTTCATTAACAGTGAAATCATTGTCATAGGA
>CAYJBU010000015.1:791-17523 GCA_964368155.1 uncultured Eubacteriales bacterium
TTTACCTTATATTTATCCCATTGGTGAGTATGCAGATCAAAATATTAGCCAGCTTTACTTTTTGTTCTTCATTTTCTGTTTTACAAGCTTTGTTTTAGTAATTTCATTTATTCAAAAGAATAATTGGTTAATCGTAATTTTCATATTTTTTGTTAATACTTTTGTTTCCTGTAGTTTATTTGATGAAATTCAAGTATCGTTAATGTCATTAAATATCTTTTCTTTAGTTCTTAACATTGCTTTCCTCAGCACAAGAATTCACTTTAAGAGAAAAGAAACAGTCGCATATATTAGCTATCGAACAAAGAAAAACAAACGAATGGGGCAATCTAAAAACACCTTTCTTAATTATTCAGCTCTTATTATTTTAACTTTATTTATTTCCATAACCACTTTCTTGATTTCTCCTCCTGACACTATGGACAGAGAACTTAGAAATAACATGAGAAGCAGTGCGGACGATTTAATTGAAGCCGTGGTTAATTTTGATTTTAACTCAATTTTTCCATCAATATCTACCTCAGGAGTAAATGGAGGGGATTTAGATTTTAGCGGAGATAGAGTCATTACGAATGAAACTCATCTTGTTATTGAGGCAGACTATATTATTCCAATGTTATTAAAAGGTTATTCAGGCTCTGTATATACCAGTGACAGATGGGAATTTTTGACAGCAGATAAATATGATGAATTAGATGTAATTCTTGAAGAACTAGCTGAACATACAATTATTCCTCAAACTTTTACAGGATATTTTTATAAGGGCGTATATGCAGAATTTACAGAGATTGACCTTAGCATAGAGAATCTTAAGGCAAATTCCACTTATTTATACACACCTTATACTAACACAATTGACCAATTTACTTCCAATTCACTTAACAGCGATGATTTTATTCATGATTTATATATTTCAGGCAAAAACACTCCATCTAAGTACAATTTATCTAGCTTGGTCTATCTTAACACTGACTACCACTCAACTACAGCAATCGACATTTTACCAGGTGATGCAATATTTAATCAAGTTAGTCCAAACTATGAAACATACAGGGATGCTTTCTCAGTTTCTAATATTAGTTATCTCTTATCAAAGGCGCATCTCTACCCTGCACAGGATGCATTGCTTAGATATGAAGACTTCGTGTATGAAAATTACACGCAAGTTCCAGATGGACTTGAGCGTTTAAAGCTAGATGTGCAATCTATGTCAATAAATGACCCCATTTATTCTGTAAAATCCTTTCTACACAGAAATGCAATATACGACTACAGTCCGGGAAGTACTCCTGACGGTAAAGATTTTATCGAGTATTTCATTTACGAAAATCATCGTGGTTTTTGCACTCATTTTGCTACAAGTGCTACTATTATGTTTCGAATGATGGGAATTCCAGCAAGATATGTCGAGGGTTATACATTAACGGCTTCCGATATTAAGCAATCCGAGACAAATCCAAATGGAATGAGCGCTGAAATCCCAGACAGAAATGCCCACGCATGGGTTGAAATATGGCTTGGACCTTATGGTTGGATACCTGTGGAGGTAACTCCTGGATTTTCTGGCTTTCAAATTGCAGATCCTGTGTTCAATCCTGATTTGCCTCAAAACCTAGCCTCACCTACCCCTTCACCAACTCCAAGCCCATCACCGACACCTGATTCTTCAGCAACCCCAGCTCCAACAAATACTCCTTCACCATCTCCTTCTCCAGAGAATTCACTTTCGCCAAACCGAACGCCAACTCCAACAAACGGAAGTAACAATGGAGATTTTACTCAGATTTTAATGGTTTTATTTTGGATTATAATTGCAATATCTTTAATAATTATAACTTGGTTTTTTCAACATAAGATAAGATTGAACATGATGAAAAAATCGGTTAAGCAGATGTATAAACACGCAATTTTCTTGTTAAAATTTATTGGATACACTGCTGCATTTAATGAAAGCGAACTTGAGTTTTCAAAAAGAGTTGCAATTGAAGACTTTAGTATTTTGACAATTAAAGCATTAGAAATTAAATTTTCAAACGATATTCATGAAGAAAAAGAGCTGAAAAAAGCTTATTCATCTTTATCGGAAATTGATAATCAAGTTAAAAATACGCTTGATACCAAGAAGTTAATAATATATAAATTACTCTCCATGAACTTAAATAAATTCTAAATAAAAGCTTGCAATTGAACAAATCATTCGATTGCAAGCTTTTTCTATTAATTATTTCATATTAAACCAAATTAATCAAGCCTTAATAGCTAGTAAACTTTTCATTTGAGGTAATCTAAAAATCATCGCTGCACCAATTGCAGTAGTAACAATTTCAGGTAACATGAATGTTCCATTGTAAGCAATTGCATAAATCACGGGCGACCATCCCTCAGGTGCCCAAATTCCAAAAATAATTGTTCCTGAAATAATATGGGCTATCAGCCTTATCACAAGTGCTATAACTACACCTGTACAAATACCTACTGTTCCTTTGCTTTTGAACAATCCTGCTAAACCTAGTCCTGTAAAAGCAATTATATAATCAAATGCTATACAACCAACAAAAGATTCTGGTGTGAGTCCATATCCCATAACGCTAGAAAAATCAAGGCCTAATTGAATTAATGAATAAGCAAAAGCGCTGGATAGTCCCCATTTTGTACCGTAGCTGATTGCAATCATTGTTACAGGAAGCATTGACAACAATGTTATAGACCCACCCATAGGCATGTGCCAAAACTTCGTGTAAACGCTAAGTGTTGCAGCTAGTCCTAGCATTATAGCAGTAACCGCAAGTCTGTGAATGTTTGTTTTTGTGTTCATCTTTTTCCATCCTTTTTCATCATGAAACTTTGTTTCACTATAGTATTTCATCGTAATAATGACAATAAGAACAAAAAAAGTGAGACACGCTACAAGGCATATCTCACTCACATATAATGTAAACAATCAATCCCTACGTTGGCATTACCCAAATCAGGTTATAAGGGTCGAAAATCAAATTTCCCTCTCAGCAAGTTTACTTGCTCCCCACTGTATTATTAACTTTGTATAGAATATCATATATTTAGGCTTTTGTCAAGGTTTATTTTTTTATCTTTTAAGAAATTTAGCAGCGACAGATAAACCAGCTCTAAGAAGTTTATTATCCATTGCCTTGTGGGCTTCTTTAAGTTTTATTGGTATATCAATGCATTGAGGGCAATGTTCTTTGCATTTTCCACAGTTAACACATGAATTCCCACCCGATTTAACCGCGCCAAACATTCCTACACAACGACCTATATATTGATATCTTTTAGAAAGTGAATTTCCAAAAAAATAAACATTGTTATAAGATGCAAATGTGTTTGGAATATCAACATTAAATGGACATGGCATACAATAATTACATCCTGTGCATGGAACTTTCATGAGCTCCTCATACTTAAGTTTTACCCTTTCAATAACATTCAGCTCTAAGTTAGTCATTGAATTAGGAAGAGTTTCACATGCAACCCTCACATTTTCAAGTATATGCTCCATTTCGTTCATACCACTAAGTACCGTTGCTACTTCCTTATAATTCATAACAAACTGAAATCCCCAATTAGCAGGAGTCTTTATTTTATCATATGAGTTAAAAATATCAATTACTTTTGTAGGAGCTTTTGAAGCTAAAGAGCCACCTCTCAACGGTTCCATAACTATAACTCCAATTCCTAATTCATAAGCTCTTTTCATTCCTTTAACACCAGCTTGATTATTTTCATCAAGATAATTAAGCTGAATTTGACAAAAGTCCCAGTTAAAATCTTCAATAATTTTTATAAACTCTTCCTGACGTCCATGAAATGAAAAACCTATATATCTAATTTCACCTGATGCTTTTTTCTCATTAATGAAATCAATTATTCCAAAGGATTTCAACTTTTCCCAATCACTCATACTGGTGAGCATATGCATCAGATAATAATCAATGTAGTGAGTATTTAGTCTCTTTAACTGTGTAGTAAAGAATTTTTGAATATGTTCGGGCTTTGAAGTAATATAAGTTGGCAATTTGTCTGCTATATACACTTTGTCACGAATATCGTATTTTTTTATGAACTCACCTAGTACAACCTCACTCTTACCACTATGATAAATATAAGCAGTGTCAAAGTAATTCACTCCGTTATCAAATGCGAGTTTCATTTGAGAAAAAGCAAGCTCCTTATCAACTGCATTTCCATTAGTTTGAAATCTCATACAGCCATATCCAAGAAGCGAGATATCATCTCCGTTTTTAGTTAGTTTTCTATATTGCATTATTCCCTCCAATAAGAATTTAAGTTTGTTTATATAATATAAGTGCTGATTTTTTGCGTTGAGGACGAAGGCTTGACACAAATATTGACATTCTCTAATATATATGTTAGAGTGGGAGTGTTGGATTTTGTTATAAAGCAGTTTGCAGTTAATTCGCAAAAAACGATAATAAACACAAAAACGAAAGTAGGATATTTTCATGATGAATAGCCCTAAAAACAGAATTTTATTCTTTATTGTTGCATCAATGTTTTGGTTTGCACAATATGTATATATTCCATTTTTAACACCACATTTACTATCAATGAACGTTGGAGCATTTGCAGTAGGATTTATTGTCGGTGCATATGGTCTTACTCAAATGATTTTACGTATTCCTCTTGGAATTTTTGCTGACTACATACAAAATCATATGTTGATAATAAGAATAGGTATTTTTTTCGCTGCTACTTCATCACTTGGTTTGATGTTATTCCCCTCAACTGAGCTGTTATTTATTGCAAATGCAGCTTCTGGCGTTGCCAGTTCAGCTTGGATTAGCTTCACTGTTCTATACAGCACTTTCTACAAACCTGACGAAGCTTCAAAGGCAGTAGGTAGCATTATGGCTGCTAACAACATAGGAGTGCTAACTGCGTACGTTGTTGGAGGTCTATTATACGAATTCACAGGAATAGGACCTCTATTTGTAGCTAGTTTTATAGTTGGTAGTCTCGGCTTGCTGTTATCATTTTTTATCCCAAACAGCAACGGAGCAAAATCTTCTTTGTCTGTGTCGGGTTTATTGTCGGTTGCAAAAAACAAATCTCTTTGGTTGTTCTCTTCTTTCACATCAATTAGCAATTTAATAACATTTGCAACAGCAGTGAATTTTTCGCAAGAAATGGCACGAGAATTAGGCGCAGATGGTTTTTCACTTGGTGCTACATCCGCGTTGTACACTACCGGTTGTCTCGGAGGCTCAGTGTTTGTTAGGAAAGGGCTAGCCGAGCGATTTGGAGGAAAGAATTGCCTATTTCTGGGTTTTAGTCTGATGGCATTGTATTGTGGAGCTATGTTTTTAAATCAACAACTTATTATTTTGTATTTTCTCCAGTTGATGTGCGGATTTAGTAGCAGTTTAATTGGAACAGGAATGATGACAATGGTGATAAAATCATCAGATGCGAAAACCAAGACCACTGCAATGGGATTTTATCAATCTGTGTATAGTATTGGCATGACACTAGGCCCGATACTCATGGGTGGTTTAATTGATTCCTTTGGAAACAACTTGCGCCCTTCATTTTTAGTAATCGGATTAGTGGCTTTGTCTGCTTTGCCATTAATTATAATTGGCTGTAAAAACTTAAACAATTCACTAAACAGAAAATAATTCTATTCGTACAAATCAATATTTACTTCTGTGGTAATGGATAAACTATTAAGCGAAATCATTACCACCTTTATTTTGCATTTTTTTCAAGAATGCATTACATCCACGAACAATATCGTTATATGTAGTATTAAAATCTCCTGTGTACCAAGGGTCTGCGATACTGTTTCCCTCTCCAGAAAAATCGAGCAAGAGGGAAACTTTTTTCTGACTATCCTCACCTATAATTCTTAACAAATTCCTTACATTATTAGAGTCCATGCAAATCAAATAGTCAAAATCGTTATAATCCGAAACCGTAACTTTTCTTGCTCTCCTTTTAGTAAAAGGAATTTTCTCATATCTTAATTTTTCCTTAGTTCCATAGTGAGTATCGCTCCCCAACTCCTCACTGCTTGTCCCTGCAGAATCTATAACAAAATCATTTGACATATTTTTTTTTAAAACCATGTCTTTTAGTACAAATTCAGCCATGGTACTCCTGCAAATGTTTCCATGACAGACAAATAATACTCTTATCATGCTACAACACTCCTTATAATATAACTATACTTAAAAAATTTGTGCTGATGAATAACATCGGCACAAATTCACAACAAATTAAATTTTAAAACAATATTCCTTCAATGAGAATTTTAAAGCCAAGTAAAATTAAAACAAATCCACCGAAAAATTCAGCTTTGCAATTTAGTTTAGTACCAATTTTAACACCAATTTTGACAGCAACAAAGCATATCACAGCAGTAATTATCGCGATAATCGTTACAGCAAGTAGCATAAAATCTAAGTTTTGATTTGTCGAACTTAACCCTACACTCAATGCGTCAATACTGGTGGAAATAGCTTGAATAATCAAAATTTTCGCTGTTAAATTCTGTTTTGGATTATTTCTATTATCAATTTTAGAAGAACTTGAGTTTAAAATCGATTGAGTACTGGAAATGCTGGCATTACATTTCCTAGCATCTACAAGCATTTTAATTCCAATAGCCAATAGCAACACAAACGCAATTATATGATTGAATGAAAGCAATGATTCAGAAAGAAAACCCACTCCAAAATAGCCAATCAAAGGCATAACACCCTGAAAGACACCAAACAATAAAGCGTTTATAACTGTCAATCTCAGTTTCGGTCTGTAAGTAAATCCATTTCCTGCACATACACATGCTGCATCAACAGCTAATCCAATAGATAAAACTATAACATCAAATATACTCAAAAATTATAACACCATCCAAATTATTAATAAGTCCACTCGCCTTTATTTACCGCTTTAATTCTCATTAATCCGGTTGCTGAATCAAAATATTGTGTTCGCCCGAAATTTTTCCCTGTATCCTCAGCAATTATTTGAATGAATGCTTTTCGCAAGGCTTCTTTGACTGCTATAACATTTCTCTGTCCAATATTTGCTAAATTTGAATTATTGACACTAGCAAACATTTGAGCCCCACCAGCAATTTTTGCCTTCATGCATATTTTTTTTGCTCCTAGCATTTCCATCTTTCTAATCAAATCTGGTATAGCAGTATCAGCAAATTTATATCTATTCAAACTACTTGTTGGAAAATCTGTACTATTCGGAAGCATGATATGTGAAAGTCCAGCCACTTTTCTAACACTATCATACAAGCAAATACCGACACACGAACCTAATGCATAAGTAACCAAAGAATCCCCGTTTCTTGCTACATTTAAATCCGAAATGCCAACCTTAATTTCACTCATCTAAGCCCAAACTTTCCATGATTTTCTCAAGCGACTCTACTTCGGGAATTAAAAGTATATGGCTGGTCTTCTCTTCTCTCCCTTTATCAATTTCGCCTTCTATGTAAATAATCTTTTCACTAATATTTGCATAATAAATCGCTGGAACACTCATTATCGCTCCCACCATATCATATGCAAAACTTGGGACAGTTATGTTAATTGTCAATCCTGTTAAGTCAGCAATTGCGTTAGCATACGATGCAGCCATGATATTCCCGACTTCTTGCAAAGCTGATTGTTCAAATTCTCCTATTTCAGAATTATCTTCTAATTGACTACCAGTCAACTCGGAAATCAGCACTTCTGCAAAATCTTTATGAATCAAAAACATAATCATTCCACTTAAATCACCCTCAAGTTGAAACAATAAACCGACTTGCAATTGTTCAGCTCCACCCAAATGATCAGCAACTATTTCATAGTCCAATATGCTAACACCAGGAACTCCTATATCTACAGTTCTGTCTAGCATTGATGCCAATGATGAAGCAGCATTCCCAGAACCAATGTTACCTATCTCTTTTAACACGTCTAAATGCATTTCATTTAAGTCGTCATAACTTTTAATACTCAAAATCATCATCCTATCTTCTTAAAGAATTAATTGTCTGCTCATTTTCATCAGCTACTTGCAAAACACGTGCGCTAACCTGATATGCCCTTTGAATTGTAATCATCTCAGCCATTTCATCTGTCAGCGAAGTTCCGGAATTCTGCAAAGTGTTTTGCCTAATATTCCTATCTTCCAGTTGTAGACTCACTCCTGCACCAGATTGTGCATTTGAAGTGTATCTATTAGCAGAAGCTCTGTCTAATGCATTAGGATATGCAAATTCATATACTCCCAGCCTATCTTTTAGTCCGTCTAAGTTGTAACTGACTGTGCTATCTTCCTCTAATTCTAATTCAATTCTATTTTGATTTTCATCAAGCACATAGCCACCATCAACAGTTCCTAAAAAAGCAGTTGAGTCTTCGAGCATTAATGTGAATGCACCATCTTTTGTATATTGTATTTCATTATCTACTTCAACCGAAAAAAATCCATCACCAATAACAGCAAAATCAAGTTCGTTAGCAGTTAACAAGAATGAACCCGACCCAATTGTCAGCCCTAAATCGACTACTTTTGTCCCGTATTCTGTAATCGGTTCATCATCAGTATTCGCATACATTTCTGTATTTAACAATGTTTGGAAAGACATATTTGATGGCAAATAACCATTTGTATTAACATTTGCAATGTTATTTCCAATGGAATCAAGCGCGTGTTGATTTGCCATTAAACCTGTCGCACCAGAATAAAATGCTGCTTTCATATCTCTGCTCCGTTCCTCCGTATACACGGAAATAAATTATCTGTATACTCTATTACGCAAAATTGAAGACAATTTCTAAATCAATTGTTAATTTAACGCACCTAGAGAACTTACTGCCTTCTGATTTAATTCATCAACAATTTGTAATGCGGCACTGCAAGATTGAAACATTCTTTGTGTTTCAATCAAAGTAGTCATCTCGTAATTTGCATCTACATTAGACCCTTCAATGACATACTGCATAATTTGTGTTCCCGCGTTGTCAAAATTGTATTCGCCCTCGCCGACTTGGAATAATCCATTATCTGCTTTTTTCGGAACAACCTCATCTTGTACTTTTACAATATTAATGTTACTGAGCCTTGTCCCATCTTCTCCGTATATTTCGCCTAAAGAATTAATTCTTACATCACCAGTTCCAAGATAAATGTCTCCAGCGCTATTTTGTACTCTGCCAAAACCGGGAAGCACTAAAAAACCCTCATCATCTAGGTCAAATTCTCCTGCCCTAGTCAAATACATCTCATCATTATTGCTAATTAAGAAAAATCCTTCTCCATCAAGTGCAACATCCAATGGACGATCAGAGGTTTTCATCATTCCTGAGTTAAAATTAGTTTCTACACTGCTAACAATTGCTGAAGTATGAGCAGGACCACCTATTTTATCTATTTCACCATTTTGCATTCTCAATGCGAGTTCTTTCTCAAATGCCCCAGTCAACAAAGTGTCGGCTTTATAACCGGAGGTATTAATATTAACAAGATTATTTCCAATTGTATCAATTTCTCTTTGCTTTGTCAAAATACCAGATGCTGCTGTATAATACCCTCTTAACATAAATATTCTCCTAACTTCATAAAAACTCTGACAAGGCGACTTTTAATTTTTCCAATGCCTTTTTTCTAAGCTGTGAAATTCTTTGCTGGGACAAATCCAAAACCTCACCAATTTCTCTGAGGTTTAAATTTTCATAATAATAAAGTGCGATAATCTGTTTTTGTTTGGGTGACAATTCTTCTACTGCTCTTGCAAGAGCAATTTGCATTTCCTCTGCAAGCATGTCATTGTCGGGATCATCGCTATCGGATAAACTGATACTTTTAAGTAGATTTCCATACTTTTCATTTACAAGTTCTTCAAAAGACACAGTATTAACTACTGCCATTTCTCTAATATATCTTGATAACTTTTCCTCAGTTATTTCAAGATACTCAGCGAGCTCTGCATTAGTAGGCTCCCTCAAAAGTTTCTGCTCTAATGCTGTTTTTGCTTGGAAAATATTTTTCCTTGCTTTCCACAATCTATTTGGCAGCCAATTTTGTTTTCTATTATATTTTAATATTGCGCCTCTAATACCTTTATAGCTGTATGTATCAAAAGTAGCAATTGCCCTAAACGGGTCGTACCTATCAATACAATCCATTAATGCAATTATTCCCTCATTGAAAAAATCCTCAAAAGGAACATTAGATATCAAAATTGAGCGCATACTGTAAATTGCAATGTTTACATACTGTAAATAATGCATTACCAACTGATTTCTGAGTGTTTCGTCGCCACTTTGTTTATATTTTACCATTATTTCCTCAGGGTTGTCAATCTTAACTTCTTTAATCGAAGGAGTTTTTGTTATATCCACGACGAAACTCTCCTTTCATTTTAAATCGCAATATTCCCAAGCGCTTGAATATGAACATCTGAATCTAAATCATTTAATGATAAAACAGTGACATCAGGGTAGAATTGATCAAGCAATTTCTTGTAGTAAACTCTAACAAATGGCGAGGTTAATACAATTGGAGTTTGAACCAATTTACTTATTCTGTCAATCTGCTCTTTAGTGCTTTGCATTATTTTTTGTATGACATCTGGCTGTAAATTGAGATAAGCTCCGCCCTCAACTTTTTTTAAACTTTTCATTATCAACTCTTCAATACCATTGTCTAAAGCAATAACTTTTAGCTGACCTGCCTCAGAATAATGATGGGTAATTGTCCTTTTTAAAGCTTGTCTAACATATTCAACCAACATATCGTTATCTTTAACTGATGGAGCGTAATCAGAAAGCGTTTCTAGTATCACTTCCAAATCTAAAATAGGTACTCCCTCTTTTAAAAGTGCTCTTAATATCCTTTGTAAGCTGTTGATTGAAACAACATTCGGAACCGTATCTTCGACGATGTCTTCGTTTGTTCGCTTCAAGTTTTCGACCATTTTCTTTACTTCTTGTCTGCTCAGTAGTTCATGTGCATGAACTCTAATGATTTCAGAAAGATGTGTGATAATAACAGAAACAGGATCTATCAAGGTATATCCAGCTGTCTCTGCTTGAATACGCTTATCTTCACTAATCCATTTCGCAGGCATAGAGAACGCTGGATCTACTGTTTCTATTCCATCTATGTCTTCAGATTCTAAAATTTCTGTCGGAGCTAAACCTAAGTAATGATCAATCAGTATTTCTCCCATTGAAATTGTTTCGCCTCTTAATTTTATCTCATACTGATTTGGGTTGATATCTCCCCTATCCGTAATTCTCAAAGGAGGAATAACCATACCCATGCTGTCAGCAAATTGTTTCCTCAGCATGACTACTCTATCAAGAAAACTTCCACCACTCGCTTCGTCAACCAGTGGTAAAAGGCTGTATCCAACTTGGACACTAATCGGGTCGACGTTAAGCAATCCATAAATATTATCAAGATTTTTATAGAAACTTACTTCACTTGTCACTTCTTCTAGAACAGGTAAATGTTCTTCTGTTTCTGCTGCTACTTTAACTTTGTTTCCTCTGTGTATGAAAAATCCAAACGTTAATAGTAATGCAGAAATTGTAATAACTTGTGGAGCTGGAAATCCAATCAGCATTAGGAAAGGCAATGCTCCTCCTGCAATGAACATAACCGTAGGCTGTGAAGAAAACTGCTTAATAAAATCAAGGTTTAAGTTTGATTCAGAAGCAGATCTTGTTACAATCATACCAGTTGCAACGGAAATCAAAAGTGCGGGGATTTGGCTCATCAAGCCGTCACCAACAGTAGCTATAGCATATGTATTGATAATATAGTCTACATCACCTACACCTGAAAGGAAACCTACTAAAATACCACCTATTAAATTAATTATAGTAACGATTATAGATATAATCGCATCACCTTTAACGAATTTGGATGCACCATCCATTGAACCAAAAAAATCTGCTTCTCTTTGAATATTCTTACGTCTGAGTCTTGCTTCATCCTCATCAATTAATCCCGAGCTCAAATCAGCATCTATTGCCATTTGTTTACCGGGCATTGCGTCCAAAGTAAATCTTGCAGAAACTTCTGCAACACGCTCTGCACCTTTTGTAATAACGATAAACTGAACAAAAACGATGATAATAAATATTACCATACCAACAACTACATTACCTCTTATAACGTAATCACCGAAAGTTTTAATTACTTCACCAGCATACCCTTCATTCTCCAAAATTGACCTTGTAGATGAAACATTTAAGACCAACCTGAATAAAGTTGTTATCAAGAGTAGCGAAGGAAAGATTGAAAATTCCAAAGCAGCCTTGATATACATAGTTGTTAACAAAATAACAAGAGATAATGTTAAATTAAGAACAAACAAAAAGTCTAATAAAACAGGATCTAGTGGAATAATTAATGACGCGACAACAAGTATAACAAAAATCGCAATACTGTTGTTGATAATCTTTGAATTCATACTTTAAATCAATTCCTTTTTTTTAAACTGTAAATGAAGCCGAGTATTTCTGCAATTGCTTGATAATGCTCGGGCGGAATTTCTCTGTAAAGTTCCACTGTTTCATACAATGCTCTTGCGAGCGGTTTGTTCTCTGTGATGTAAACATCGTTTTCCTGTGCAACTTCAATAATCTTTAGTGCAATATTGTCCATTCCTTTTGCAACTATCATTGGCGCATTATGTTTTTCTGCATCATATTTTATAGCAATAGCGTAGTGAGTCGGGTTTCTGATTACCACATCTGCACTTGGGACATTTTGCATCATCCTTTGTCTTGCTCTTTGTTGTTGCAATGATCTTATATGTGCTTTTAGTTGTGGGTCTCCTTCAACCTGCTTGTACTCATCTTTAATTTCTTGCTTACTCATACGCAAATTCTTTTCATATTGCCACCACTGATATAAAAAGTCAAGACCTGCAATAAATGCGAAAATCACTCCAACAGTCATTGCAACTTCAAAAATCACCTCTCCTGTATAGCTATACGCACTTATCGGCTCCATATACATCATCTTTGGCATAACAGAAATTTTTCCGCTTACGACAGAATACAAAATATATAGTAAAAGTACTATTTTTAATACTGATTTTACAAGTTCAACTAAGCCTCTAATGGAAAACATTTTCTTAAATCCGCTAATAGGATTTATTCTTTCTCCTTTAAAAGCAAATGCTTTTGCTGAAAACAACATTTTTGTCTGTGCCATCGTAGCTACAACATTAACAGTAATAGATGTCAACAACAACGGTAATGCTACAATAGAAAACAAAACAATCACATCTATCAATAAAGCAGATAGATCTGCCTGTTCTAATTGAGATGTAGTAGCACCTAAATCAAAATATTTCTCAATAAAGGTACCGATATTGGTAATTGCACTAGGCAACAACAACCTAAGTGAAAAAAAACTTATAATAAGCGTAGCAACAGATATCACTTCACGACTAAGGAAAACATTACCCTTTTTTCGTTCATCCTGCTTTCGCTTGGGCGTCGCCTTTTCGGTTTTTTCACCAGCCATATAATCCCCCCTTTTCAGCTAGGGTAGAAAACTAAACAAAATTAAACATATTAGCCATAGTTCCAAACATTTTATCCATATACTCCAAAAGAAATTCTGAGGTAGCAGTCGAGAAAATGAACAGTAATGTTATTCCTAGTAATATTTTAAATTGAAAGTTTATCGCAAACACATTAATCTGTGGAATAATTTTCATTAAAATTCCCATAGACACCTCTAGTGTAAACGATGAAGTAACGTATGGAAGTGCTAATTGAATAACAAGTAGAAAAGCACTGGAAAATACTGTAAACATAAACTGAGCAATATTCCCGTCTATAGTTACATTTCCAAGAGTCACTAGATTAAAGGAAGACACCATTAATCTAATCATTACTAAATATGAATTAGTAACAAAGAAATACACAACAAAAACCAACTGAAATATATTACCCGACATTGAAATCTGAATGTTTGTGCCTGGATCAAATGCTTTTGCCATGGATAAACCAAAGCCCAAGTCAATAATATCACCAGCTGCAAAAATCATATAGTAAAACATCTGGAAAACAAATCCAAAACAAAATCCTAAAAATAATTCAGTTACCATGCTCCATAAAAAAGCAAACTCAGTTAAAATTTGCACTTCATTTGTGCTAAGCAATGGAGTTGCTAAAACTGTAATTCCAAGTACTAAAGCTATCTTGAACTGGGATGGTAGATTTCTTCTTGAAAGCAATGGATTGAAAAAAATCATTCCACCAATTCTACAAAAAACCAGTATAAAAATACTGAGGTCATCAATAATAAGATCTAATGTCATATTATCACAACCTAATCATAATATCAATTAAATATCTGAAAAAATCAGATAAACTGTTAACAATCCATGCACCCAAAACAATAAGGACTAAAGCTATCCCAACGATTTTCGGAACAAAAGTCAATGTTTGTTCATTAATTTGTGTAGCTGCCTGAAAAATAGAGACAAGCAATCCAATAGAAATACTAATAATCAAGAAAGGCGCAGCAAGTCTTAATATCATAAAAATTGTTGCTTGAAATATATCCAACACTTCTCCGACATCCATGTAGCTTCACCCTTTCTAGTAAAATCCTTGTATCAACATTTCCATAATCAAAGTCCAACCATCAACCACTACAAACAGCATTAATTTAAATGGAAGAGAAATCATTGAAGGAGGTAACATAACCATACCCATTGACATAAGTGTACTAGATACAATCATATCAATAACCAAGAAAGGCAAAAATAATAGAAAACCTATTGTAAAAGCAGTTTTCAATTCGCTTGTAATAAAGGCAGGAATAATAACCTCTATACCTATATCCATAACACTTTCTTGGTCAACATTTTCAAGAGTAGCACTCTGACCTGAAAGTGATAAGAACAAATTCAAGTCTTCAACATTTGTCTCTTTCAACATAAACTCTTTTAACGGGTCCTGAACATTTTCAAGAAGTTCTTCTACTCCTATTTCTCCTTCATTATATGGAACTAGTTCCTCGCCTATTTGGCTTATTGTCGGTTGCATTATAAACAATGTCAAAAATAACGCAATTCCAACTAAAACTTGATTTGGTGGTGTTTGCTGTAAACCCAAAGCATTTCGCAAAAAAGAAAATACTATTAGTATACGTGTAAAGCTCGTCACCATAATCAATAAAGATGGCGCAAGCGATAACACAGCAAAAAGGAATAAAAGCTCTAAAGCGTCCATTCCAGTGTCCGCACCATCAGTGTTTACATCGACGGTAATTCCTGTAGCAGCAGCATTAAATCCAATTAAAGAAAACGCAAAAAGGACTGATACTAAAATCAAAATCCTTTTTTTTAGTACAGAAGATGATTTTTTACACACTTTATTCATTTTCATCTTCTCCCCTAATCAATCTTCTTTATTTCTCTTTGTCATATTATCTTTCAATACATCAACAAAAGATTTCTTCTCTTTTATTTCGAATACTTCATCAGAAAAATTATCCGCATTAAGTTCTTCAATTTTATTCACACCATTATTCCCACAGCCTAACAGCAAAACCTTACCATCGACTTTTACAATCAACAAACTTTGTTCTCTAGTAATTGTTGCTCTTTCGATGATTTTAATTTTACTCTTCCCAGAGAGGGTGTTGCTTTGATATTTGCTACCAATAAACTTCGTGGCATAATGTGACCCTACAAAAATCAACACAATAAGCAACAAAGTAACAGTAACAGAAATAATCGTTTCAAGCTCTTGCGGCATTTACTCTACTCCCGTCAATTAAGTATTTGCTTTTAAAGTGGTAATATTTTATTTACTGTTTGGACTATTCTGTCTTGTTTGAATGTTTTAACAATAAAATCCAGAGCGCCTAATTTAATAGCTTCCATAACCATAGCTTCTTGTCCCATGGCAGAACACATGACAATCTTAGCCTCAGGATGAGCTTTTTTTATAGCTTCCAGTGCTTGAATTCCATCCATATTAGGCATTGTAATATCCATAATAACTAAATCAGGTTTTTCACTTTCATATAAAGTTACAGCTTGAGAACCGTCTTCTCCTTCTACAAAGTTTTCATAACCTGCTTTTTTTAGATGTGTTTGTATCATCTTTCTCATAAATCCAGCGTCATCGACAAGTAAAATCTTATACATCTTAATTCTCCTCTAATAATATTATTTTAATGACTCAAAAATATCTCGAGTTCCAACAATTTCGTTAACTCTTATTCCAAAATTATCACCAACAACAATAATATCCCCATATGCTAATAGCTTACCGTTAACAATTATTTCTGCAGGCGACCCTGTTTGTTTGTCTAGCTCTAAAACAGTTCCCGACCCAATATCCATAATGTCCTTGATTTTTTGTTTAGTTCTTCCCATAACAACAGAAATCTCAAGTTGAACACCCATAAGTAAATTCATATTTGAATTTGCAGGTACTATCGTATTTGTTGGTTGGCTAAACTGTGGAAATTCAGCCATCTGTACAGACATTCCCTGATCTTGAGTAGGTTGAATGTTGTTTGGCTGAGCATATGGATTTTGCATATATGGATTTTGATACTGAGGGTACATATAAGGATTTGGAGCTTGCTGCATTTGGTACATTTCTTGTGGGGGTGCAACTTGCATTGGAGGTGCAATTGGTTGTTGCATAGGAGGCGGTGCTTGCTGTACAGGAGGCGGTGCTTGCTGTACAGG
>CAYJBU010000015.1:17623-25277 GCA_964368155.1 uncultured Eubacteriales bacterium
GGCGGTGCTTGCTGTACAGGTGGCGGTGCTTGCTGTACAGGTGGTGCTGCCTGCTTTACAGGAGGTGGAGTTTCTTCTTTCTCCATCCCTTCGTGAACAATACTCACTATTTCCTTAGCAAGATTTACAGTTAAAAGACAAGCAAAAGTAGTATCCATAACTTCAGAAATGGTTAGCTGAAAAGAAACAGCAACAATTGGATCCCCACCTTTTACTTCAAAAACTGTGTCGTCAATATCACCCTTGGTTTCAACTAAAAAAGCTTGCGGAGTTGAAATATTCGTAGGTCGTCCAAGAATTTCTGACAAAGCTGTTGCAGAAGCACCCATCATTTGGTTCATAACTTCACAAGCAGCACTCATGCTCATGTCATCAAATTCAAATTCCTCAGCAGGGATTGGATCCTCATTTCCCATAAGTAAGTCAAGAATAACTTGCATGTCATTTTTTCTGAGCATTGTGACATTAGTACCATCAATACCCTCGACATACTTTATTTTTACAACAATTGCAGGTTCTAAGTCAGAGCTATCTATCTCTTTGAAAATTTCTTGTTCTATTTTTGGCGTAGTAATAGCAACTTGCTTATCAAGCATAGTTGACAAAGCTGTAGCAGCAGCGCCCATACTAATATTCATTACTTCCCCGATGGTATCTAGTTCTTCGGAAGTTAACAGCATCAAATTCGTACTCAAAACTCTAATTCCCCCTTAATATTTTTTTGCACTTGAACAATCCTAATAGCCATATTATCACCCATTTCACCCAACCTAGCAGTTGCCCAAGGCATACCCTCTACATTAATACTTATATCTGTATTAATTCTTTTGTTAAGTGCAATTACATCACCTGGTTGAAGTGATACAATATCGCTCAAATTCATCTGACACGTTTCTAAAACAGCCTCTACCTCTAAATCCGACTCCTTTAGATAACCCATCATTACATTTTTTCTCTTCTCTTCTTTTTGAGGATCAAGTTGTTTTTGAGCATGAGAAAATTTAGGGCTAAAACTATCAACAATTTTTTCTAAACTTCCCGCAGCCATACAAACGTTTACAAGACTAGATTGAAACTCGTTTTTAACATCTAAAGTTACTATAGCAACTACATCTTGCTGAGAGTAAGCTTGTAACATTCTTCCATTCGTTTCAATGTTCTGAAGCCTCAAATTAACAGGGAAATAATTACTCCACGCGTCCTGTAAATATTTTGCAACATTATTTAAAACATATTCGAGCAAAGATATTTCAATTTCCGTGTAGTCTCTATCAGGAGCAAAAACTCTTCCTGAACCTCCCATAAGCCTATCAAGCAACAAAAATCCGAAACTAGTAGGAAATTCCATAAGGACTGTAGAACCATCATATGAAGTGTCTAATGGATCAAGAGAAATAATAGCTACCAAAGTTGACTCAGGAAGTGCATTATTAAATTCAGAATATCTTTCTTCATCAACAGATAAAACTTCTATCTCGCATAAACTTCTTGCTATACCAGTAAAGTAAACTGCAAGTGTTCGCCCTACATTTTCGTAAAGAGTGTTTAACGATTTTAACTGGTCTTTAGTGAACTTTTTAGGTGAAGTAAAATCATAATGCTTTAATTCTTCAACAACTGCTTCCGCTTTTGGTTCTTCCGCATTACCGGAAAACATTTTTTGCAACAAATCATCAATTTGACTCTGAGATAATGCCTCAGCCACTTAAAAACCACCTCCTCATTTTTAGTAAAGACACATTAAGTAGTCGTGTCTTCAACTACATCACCTTCTACAACGGTATCATCTCCTTGAGTTGTAGAATCATCAGTAGTATCAGTATTATCGTCGATACCATCATCCGCTTCGGTAGTATCGTCCGCATTACCAGAAACATCATCTTCTACTACACTATCAGTAGTTGAATCAGTAGAAGGCAATATTGCATCATTCTCTGTGCCTTGTGCTGGATATTGATTTTGGTCATAGAAATCTTGCAATGCCTCGTCTATGTTAACATTTTCATCAGCTGCCTCACTGACAATAATCAACTCAACACGTCTGTTCTTTGCCATATTCTCTTCTGTGTCATTTGGAGCAATTGGAAATTTATTTCCATATCCCATAATGACCAGCTTTTCTGGGTCAATACCTGAATTAACTTGAAAATTAGTAGTAACTGCTCCAGCCCTTTGTGCAGACAACATATGATAAACGGCTGTTTCGTCTTCAATCGTTGCAGTAAATCCTAGCACATTAATCATTCTTACATTTTCTTCGTATGAATTAATGGCGTTTCCTATCTCATTAATTATTGGAATGCTATCAGGTCTTAACACATATTGGTTCGGTAAAAAGAAAATCGCATCATCGAACCTTATATAAATTATATCATCAATTTTCATTATGTCAATAGAAGCTTCAAGTCCACTTTCTTCTACATAATCACTCAACTGCTTATAAAGTTCATCAAATTCTACTTGAATTGACACTGTGTCCCCCGGTTGTTCTTCCTCAGCATTACCAGTAATCTCATCAATAACTTCTTGTGGTAGGTTTGAGAAGGATTCAATAAACGCATTGAACTTTGCTTCGTCGGTAGTAGACATACTCAAAAGTACTGCAAAGAAGGCAAGCAACAACGTAACCATGTCTGCATATGTATTTAGCCAAGCACTACCTCCGCCAGAATCACCGCCTTTTTTTCGCCCTGCCATTTCTTCACCTCTCTCTTATTCTCCTGAACCTGCCTCAACATTCATTGTTTTAGAAATTTTCTTAATTTTATATTCAGGAAGCATGTTAATTAATTTTGTTTGAATAAAGTTTGGATTTTCACCTGCTTGTATAGATTGAACTCCTTCTTTAACAAGACTTAAACACATCATTTCCTCTTCATGTCTAACTCTAAGTTTGTTAGAAATTGGCATAAACAACGCATTAGCTAAAAGCGAACCATAAAAAGTTGTAATCAAAGCAACCGCCATACTAGGTCCAACAGAGGCAATATCTTGTAAATTTTTCATAAGGTTTACAAGACCGATAAGTGTACCTATCATACCAAAGCCGGGAGCAAGAGCAGCACCTTTGTCGTAGAACGCAAAATCAGAGGTATGTCTGTCGTCAAGATTGTCCATCCAATCACTCATTTGAGACTTTACAATTTCAGGGTCAACAGAGTCAACAATCATTTGAACACTGTTTTTCATGAACAAATCACCCATTTGAGCAATATCCTCTTCAAGTGAAAGTAATCCGCTCATACGAGCTTTTTTCGCTGTTTCTACAATAGTTTCTATGTACTTAGCTTCATCGTATTTAGTGGGCATGAAGATAATCATTAAATGTTTTCCAATTTTTCCAAACTGTGAAAGTGGGAACATCAAAAACAAAGCACCAATAGTACCACCGATAACAATAAATATACTTGGTAAATCGTAAAAGTTGATGAAAAGACCTGGGTTAAAACCCGTTATAGCCTTAGTATCACTATCAGTTACAACTCCAATACCGAAAACAACCAGACCAAAAGCCAGAATAAATCCGATAATACTGGCAATGTCTATAGCCTTTTTTTTCATAATTATACTCCCTCGCCTTCAATATCTTTTATAACATGAATGGTATTACATTCATTTTTATATTTTACAACTTTTTCAACAACTTCAACTGAGGACTCGGATACAAGGTAATAGGCTTTAGTAGTTAATCTAATTGTAGTATCAGGATGTTCTTCAATCGTTTCAATTAAATCTGCATTTAAAACGAATTTTGTTCCATCAAATTTAGTTAATGTTATCATAATCACTCTGCTCCTTTTAACCTATTTTTTGTCATAGTCAGATGGAAAAAGCTAATTTTCCACCTGACTATGACAGCGAGCGAACTCGCTATCAATAGTTTATATAAATTGTTTACATTGGACGAAGATAAACGCTTCAATTCATGCTCTGAAATAGTATTAACGTTTTAAGTTGATTAATTCCTCTAACATTGTATCAGTAACAGTAATAATACGAGAGTTTGCTTGGAAACCACGTTGTGTAGTAATCATTTCAGCAAATTGCTCTGAAATATCAACATTTGACATCTCAAGTGCACTTCCCTTAAGACTTCCTGTTCCATCATAACCTGGGTCTGCCAAAGTAGGTTCGCCCGAGTTAGCAGTTTGTGCATAATAGTTATTTCCTATCAGTTCAAGACCGCTTGGATTTGAAAAGTTAGCTAGAGAAATTTTACCAGCAACAACCAATCCTTTTTCTGGGTGGCTAACTGTAACTGTTCCGTCAGCACCGATAGTGATATTTGAAAGCTCTTCAAGTGTAATAACTCCACCTTCTGTACCATCTTTAAGAGAGAATGAAGTAGTACCCAAACCAAGATTTGGTGAAGGAGTAGAAGGAGTTACCCCAATTGAATCAGCAGTTGTTGTAGAAGCAACGCTGTCTCCGTCTGCTGGGTCTGCGTTTCCGTTTTGAGCTTTATAATACTGAGAAATCGCCTCAAAGCCTTGTGTAGCAACTTCAATATAATCACCTTCTGCACTCTTTAATAAAAGAGAAGAAGAAGCTTGTGTATTGTCTTCTATTGACCCTGTGTATGTTTTTCCGTTAATCATAAGGTCAAATCTCCACTGTGCAATATCAGCAGGATCAGCTTGTACATATGTTACACTGAAATCACTGTTTGTGCTAAAAGAGCCTTCTCCTGTGAAGTCTGAGCTTGGCTCTTCAAGTTTAATTGCTCCGCCAAACAATTTAAATGTATCGTTTGGTAAAGTAAATTCACCCTTATTTATTCCGCCTGCTGAACCAACAATTTGTTCGCCTGTGAGGCTTTGAGAAACTGCAGCAGTAGCCGCAACAGTTTTATATGAATGACTGGACAAAGTTGCACTTAAAGCAGTCCAGAAACTAGGCTGAGTTAAATCAACTCCTAAATTTTGTGCAATAGTAGACACAGGAGGAACATCAAGTGTAATAGTTCCTTTTTCTCCTAATGTATCACCTGCGACTGAAAGAACAGTAGGTCCTCCTGCTGAGGAAACTGATCCAACATATGTATCCAATCCAACTTGAATTGAATATTGATACATATTTGTTCCAGCATCAAAAGTAGGATTGCTGAAATTCATGTTTGCACCTTGTGGGAAATTTTCGCTGACACTAGTCACTGAAACTCCACCTAAGAATGGAGCTTGAGCGGAAACAGTTGCAGTACCTTGTCCTGCATCTAATGCTGATTGTAAGTTTGCACCGGTTTGATTAAGTGTCATTTCAATAACGCCATTAGTATCGGCAGGAGCTTGAGAAGTTAAACTCACTGCAGACCCTTGTGGAAGTGTTGTAGGAACTGCTGCGCTATAAGTAACGCCATCTATAATCGTTTGAATTGTGTAATTTCCACCTGTATTAGTAACAGTAAAGTTAGCTGCTTCACCATCAAAACCATCTGTTCCTGCAGTTGGTGTAAATCCGTTTAAGGTCAATACACCACCGAAGAATTCATTTGGATTGCTAACTGTTAATGCTGACTCCCTAACAATTGGGGCGCCTGTAAATCCACCTGTAACAGCATCTGTACCGAATACGTTTTCATCAGTTGAAAGAGTAAAAGTTCCTCCTGCATGTTCTTCGCCACCGTTAGCTTCTGTGATTGCATCATTTATTGCAGTGTTCAATTCTGACATATTACTAAAAGATTCAAATGCATTTAGCTGAACTGTGATAGAACCGGTTGTAGAAATTGTCGCTTTAGCTTTTAGACCCATTGGAAGGCTCTCACTTGAACCGATTGTCATACCCACATTACCGAATTTTGTTGGATTTGAAGCGCTCATTGTATATTCAACTCCACCAATTTCAACGATAGCTTCAGCGACTCTCTCGTCCACTGAACCAATGTTATCTAGCTTAATTTTTTCAATTCCCGGATCTCCGTCTTTATCGGTTGTACCTAAAATAAAGTTTCCGTTAATATCAGTTAAATAACCTTGTGCGTCATAACTTAGCATACCTGCTTTTGTATAATATGTATTTCCACTTGCGTCCATAACTTGCAAAAAGCCTTCGCCTGTAATTGCAACGTCCATGCCAAAACCTGTGTTTTGTACGCTAGAGGTAGTCATTTGAGATTGTATCGAAGCAAGACTTGAACCATAACCTATACTAGAAGGGTTTGTTCCGCCTCGGCTTTCACTTCCTTCAGAAGCACCGATAATTGTTTGATAATAAACATCGCTAAATACTGCACGTTGTGCTTTATAACCATATGTATTTACGTTAGCAATATTATTACCGATAACATCCATTTTTGATTGGTGTGCTTTTAAACCAGCAACACCGGAAAACATCGCTTTATTCATTATTTTCTCCTTTTAAACCGTAGAAACCCTTCTGTCATTCAGGGTTACAAAAGCTTCCTTAAAAGGTCCGGCTTTATATAATTACGGCACCGTTTATATTTGTGAAAATATCACCACTGTCATTGTTATCTTTCGCTGTGATAACTGTATTACTTGGAATATTAACCAAAAATGCAGTTTTATCAACTAATATCAACGCGTCATTCAAATTTCTTTCATTTGCCATTTTAACGCCTTGATTAAGTCTATCTAAGCTCTCGCCTGTAATATCAAGATTTCTTTCAACAACCCTTTGAGATGCATGTTTTGAGAATGTTACTCCTTGATAATTTTGTATTTTTTCATCAAGTAAATTCTTAAAATCAACCGATTTTTGCGAAACATCATTTTTATTTATCTGTGGGTTTTCGACTTTCGGAGTTCCGGACACTACAGGAGAATAATATTTAAATCTAATATTGTCCATGATAGTATCCTTTCTATAAGAATGTCGTGAATTTTACAGGCTCAAGCAATTGTTTTGCTCCATCGGCAAAAGTTACAACTACATTCGCGTAATATGGAGTATCTTTTTGAAGTCCCAAAATCTCTGCAGAATTGATATTAAATTGATTTGAAGCACCCCATACTTTACCACTTTCAACTTCTTCCAATGTATCAAAATCATCAACGCTATTAATAGCATCAGAATAATATACCGTGTATCTTAAGTTGTCTTGGTCTAAGATATGTTCTGCTGGAACTGACCACTCTATAGTAGCACGGTCGTTTTGAACCTCACTTACTTTTAATGAAAAATCAGAAGTTGCATCTGTTATTGTAGAATTTCCTGTGCCAACTTCCATAATTTGGTCAAGTGTGTATTTCTTATCGTCTATGTATAAAATATATTCGTTGTCTACTAGCGATACTTTATCAACAACACCTGTAGTAGTGTCTAGGTCTCCTGCTACTGTAAATCTTGATGCAGTTACTGTTTTTCCTACCATAGAAATTGCATAGCTCGATTGTGAGTTTAAAGACATTTGCTCCATAATTTGAATATTGGTAAATTGAGACATTTGGGTAACAAGTTCAGAGTTATCCATTGGCTCGGACATATCCTGATTTTGCATTTGGACAACCAATAATTGTAAAAAAGATGAGGGGTCTAAAATCGAATTATCTTTCTTGTCTGTAAAAACAACATCATAGTTCGTCCCTGTAGTTTGACTGACCCTGTCGTTAATTGCATCAATACTCATCAAAATAACAACATTCTTTTAAACATAAATACTTAAATTTTCAAGCACTGCTTGTGGTTGGTCTGA
>CAYJBU010000015.1:25287-25639 GCA_964368155.1 uncultured Eubacteriales bacterium
AACTTCTAGCTCTAATTCAGAAAGACTGTCTTGTGCAAAATAAATCATTTGTTGATTTTGTCCACCCCACTGCTGTCCACCAAAATTATTGTTTTGAGACATATTGAAACCTCTAAACTCAGAATTATGTGTCTCGGAAACAGTTGAAGTAGTATAAGAATCGCGTACTTCAATTTGCAGTGGTCTGAAAATGTTTCTTAGCATCATTAAATCTTCGTTAATGAGTTTTGAAGCTTGAGCAGTTTCAGTAATAATATGAAGTACTTGCTTACCATCTTCGTTTAAGAGTTTAATAGTAACTTCTCCTAAGCTTTCAGGTTGTAGCTTCATAACAAATTCGCCTTGACTCAAA